>RFMT01000236.1 GCA_009927565.1 Acidimicrobiia bacterium | reverse complement strand
CTGATGGACGGGGGTTCGATTCCCCCCAGCTCCACCATGGTTGGCGATTTCAGGCGAAAAAATTTTTGATCACTTCGAAATCGTAGATTAATAGACGTGAAGTTCGCACCAATTTCTGACCGCCTTGCCGGATTGGGCGCGGCCAAGTGGGCGGTGCACGCCGAAGGTCTGCGTCGCGCAAACGCCGGCGAACCAATAATCATGTTGTCAATCGGTGAGCCAGATTTACCTCCGCCCGCAAGCGTTCTCGACGCGGCGGCTGCGGCCATGCGAAGTGGTCGCACTCGCTACGCTCACGGTCAAGGCGAACCGCAAACTCTGGCAGCGATCGCAAAACACCTCACGCAGCGGTCTGGTTTGCCGGTTGCACCAGAACAAGTTCTTTACACGGCAGGCACACAGAATGGTCTTTGCACTGCGTTGCTTACCCTCGTACAAACTGGCGACGAAGTTCTCGTGCCCGACCCGTATTACGCAACATACGAAGGTCTCGTCGCAGCATCGGGTGCCACTTTTGTGCCTGTTGCAACTCGACCTGAAGACAATTTTCACGTCACCGCGCAAGCAATCGAACGCGCAATAACCAAACGCTCAAAAGTTTTGCTGTTAAATACGCCGAGCAACCCAACGGGCGCCGTGCTGACTAAAAAAGAAATCGACGAGATTGGGTCAGTCTGCGAGCGCCACGATTTATGGATCATCTGCGACGAGGTGTATGCCGACATGACGTTCGATGTGCCTTTCTGCTCACCATTTGATCGACCTCACCTTCGACATCGCACGCTGGCAGTGTCATCAATTTCAAAATCACATGCTCTTCCAGGCTTTCGCGCCGGCTGGGTTGCATCTCACCCAGATGTCACTCCTCGCCTCGTGCTCGTGGCCGAAGCGATGTTGTTTGGCTCACAACCATTTATTGAAGATGCGCTCACAGTTGCGCTCACCGAAAACACCCAGAAGTTGAACAACTTCGACTTGCCTTTCGCCAACGCGCCAAAACTTTAATAAAAGCGTTCGCAGACTCGCAAGCAATCACCGCGCGTATGCCCGAAGGCGGAATGTTTGTCATGCTTGACGTGCGTCGCACAAAACTCTCGGGCGAAGAATTCGCTTGGCGCCTGCTGCACCAAGAAGGCGTGACCGTGATGCCTGGTGAAAGTTTTGGCAACGGCGGTAGCGGTCACATTCGCATTGCGCTAACCGTCGATTCTGAAATATTGGGTGACGCATGCACCAGAATTCGCAAACTCGCCGAAAAAATCTGCGCAGAGAATGACTAACGCATGACTAACAACCAACTTCGTGTCGGTGAAGCGATAGTTGATTTGCTCGCCCGCGAATACGGCGTCGATATTGTTTTCGGCATTCCAGGTGTGCACAACATCGAGCTCTACCGCGGCTTGCATCGCTCTGGTGTTCGAGCAGTTTCACCCCGTCACGAGCAAGGCGCAGGGTTTATGGCCGACGGTTGGTCGATCATCACTGGTCGCCCAGGTGTCTGCGTATTGATAAGTGGTCCTGGTGTGACCAACGCGCTGACGCCAATCGCACAGGCATATCACGATTCTCGACCGATGCTCGTGCTCGCCTCGACCACGCCAACCGACGCACTGGGCAAAAGTTTCGGGCCACTACATGACCTACCCGATCAAGCAAAAATCGTCGAGTCAGTGTGCGCCTTCAGCCAAACAGTTACCGATCCGTCGCAGTTGCCCTCGCTAATCGAGCGTGCATTCAATGTTTTTAACTCTTCACGCCCACGTCCCGTGCACATTGCAATTCCGATGGATGTTCTTGCGCAACCGTGTGAGCCATTCGCACGAAAGAAACTCGTCGCAGCAAAACCGACGGCTTCGCCAAACGAAATTCTTCGCGCCATAGAAATAATCAACACAGCGCAAAATCCAGTCGTGATAGCGGGCGGCGGTTGCGTGAATGCAGGTTCAGAACTTGTTGAGTTCGCCCAAGCACTTGATGCACCAATATTGCTCACCGGCAATGCCAAAGGTGTGGTGCCATCAAGTCACGAGTTGTGCGCTGGCAATTGTCTGGTGTTCGGCCGAGTGCAGCGAGACATCGAATCGTCTGATGTTGTAGTTGTCATCGGCACCGAACTCTCCGACACTGACCTCTACAACGGTGGTCGCGCGTTAAATTTCGCAGGCAAAGTCGTGCGTATTGATATTGATTCGGCACAAATTGTGCGACGCACAACACCCACAGTTTCACTTGTTGGCGATGCCGCGTCGACACTGGCCACACTCACTTCCCAGATCAGCAAGCGCACGACTGGTGACGGCAAGACTCGCGCCCAGACTTGGCGTGAGCACGCACGAGCAAAGACGAATGCCAAATTTGTCAAGTGGTTGCAAACAATCGAAAATAACTTGCCCAGCGACGCAATAGTTGCACTCGACTCAACGCAACTGGCTTACAGCGCTCACTGGTGGTTGCCAGCAACACACGCGCGGTCTTGGCTTGCACCATATGGTTATGGCACTCTCGGTTGCGCGCTACCGATGGCGATTGGCGCGAGCATCGCCGCACCAAATCGACCAGTTTTGGCAATCGTCGGCGACGGAGGCTGGCTGTTCACCGTGGCCGAGATGGCAGCCGCCAAAGATTTGAACTGCAATCTCGTCGTGGTCTTATGGGACAACCGCGGCTACGAACAAATTCGCGAATCGTTTGACGACGTCGCTGCGCCACAAATGGGCGTTGATGTTTCTTCACATGACCCCGTTGCGATAGCCAAAGGTTTTGGTTGGTCCGCAAGTGAAGTCGCGACCCCAGATGAACTCGGGCAAAAACTCACCGAGGCTCTGCGCGGCGGTCAGCATCTGCTGAGGGTTCGTGTCGCTTCGAGTCACAAATAGCCGTCGTTAGAATGTGCGCGTGCACCACGTCATCGGCGTCGAACACGACAATTTTGTAGTCGCCGTCAAATTCAATTTTGGCACGCGACGATTTCACGCGTTGTGGTTGCGCGATAATTCGCTCGATGCCACAACACGAAACACAACAAACGGGCAGCGCCTCATCGCCCTCAACGAAATTGCCGAAAACACAACGATTGCCGATTGTCAAGTTGAAAAAGACGGGTCAGGCATTCGAGTCGAGTTTGCCCCTTGCGGCACGACGACAAAGTTCAGCGCCAACTGGTTGGTCGAACATCAATATGACGTCGAACACTCGACAAAACTTGGCTGGGTTTCGACAAGACTAACAACCTGGAACGCGGCGATGTCCGCAGAAGATCTCCCCACAATCACTTGGCCAGTCATGGCAAGTTCGCCAGCAGCTCTACGCCAGTGGTTGCACGGTGTATCGAAATATGGGGTTGGAATCGTCAGTGCCATGCCCACAAAGTCGGGCTTTCTTTGCGAGATGGCGCGACAGTTTGGTTTCGTGCGCGAGACGAACTACGGCGAATACTTCGACGTGCGTGCCGAAGTCACCCCGACAAATCTCGCCTACACCAACCTGGGTCTTCAGGCCCACACCGACAACCCATATCGAGACCCGGTGCCGACAATGCAAATACTTGCGTGCCTAGAAAATTCGGTCGACGGGGGTGAGTCGTCGGTAGTCGACGGATTCAACGTCGCGCAGCGACTGCGCGCCGAAGACGAAAAAAGTTTTCAATTGCTCGCGCGTTACCCAGTGAGATTCAACTATGAAGGTGACGCGAGCGTTGCGTTGCATGCCAAGCGACCGATCATCGAATGCGGACCTGACGGCGAGATCTTGGCAATTCGCTTCAACAATCGCTCCACCGCCCCGATTGTCGACGTGCCGTTCGACGTCATGCCCAATTTCTATCGCGCGTATCGCCGGTTCGCCCAACTCGTCGACGACCCGACGATGGCGATCACATTCAAGTTGAATCCTGGCGACGCATTCATCGTCGACAACACTCGCGTTCTGCACGCACGGCGTCGTTTCGACGGGTCGGGACAACGTTGGCTTCAGGGTTGCTATGTCGACAAAGATGGTCTCGAGTCGACTTTGCGAGTGCTCGAAAGAAATTTTTCGACTAGCTCAGATCTGCC
>RFMT01000234.1 GCA_009927565.1 Acidimicrobiia bacterium | reverse complement strand
GGGCTTTTTGATCAAGACGAAGAACTCTAAAAAAAGTTTTGGCATCGCCGCTTTTAATTAATATCGCCGAGTTGCTTCGGCGTGCCGGAAGCGTTCGTGAAGTTGATCGACAGATTGAAGCGAGCGAATTCGACTTTGCTGACTCACGAATTGTTGACGGCTCAAAAGTTGAGGTCGCATTAACCCTTGAAGCGCTGACCGATGGCATCGTTGTTCACGGCACTCTGCAGGCAAATTGGCAGGGCGAGTGTCGGCGATGTCTACGACCATTGTCTGGTCGAGCCGAAGTAGAAGTTCAAGAGCTATATCAATCAGTTATCAGTGACCCGGATGCCTACCCGATAACGGGCGAACAATTAGACCTGCTCGAGATGACCCGCGAGAACGTCTTGCTGTCGGTTCCACTTGCGCCACTTTGTTCAGTCGATTGCCCTGGTCTTTGTCCACAATGCGGCGCTGATTTGCAGTCGGCGCCATGTTCGTGTTCGCGCGAGGTGCGCGACGAGCGTTGGGCCGCGCTTGACGCGCTAAAAACCGATGAAAACCAATGAGGCACGAGTAAAACGGCGCAAATGTAGATAGTCTTGCCGACGTTGTAAAAGCGCAATTTTTTAGTCAGTCCAGAATTTACGAAAGCCGAGTTTGCGATGGCAGTTCCAAAGAAAAAGAAATCTAAAGCCAAGGGTCGCATGCGTCAGGCTGCGAACTGGAAACTCAAATCGCCAACTTCGAGCGCTTGCCCACGATGTGGCGCCGCCAAACGTCCACATACAGTTTGTAGTTCATGTGGTTGGTACAAGGGTCGGGTCGCGGTCAACGTCGACGCGAGTTAATTTCGGTCGTTCGCTTCGTTTGAAGTAACGATGCTGCCAATTGCCGTTGATGCCCTCGGGGGCGATAAAGCACCAGGCGAAATCATTGCTGGTGCTCGCGAAGCTGTTGCAGCGGGCATTGATGTAATTCTTGTTGGGCCGCGCGGCTTGGCTGGCTGTGAAGGCTTTGAATTGATCGAAGCGAGTGAAGTTATTGAGATGCACGAAGATGCCGCTAGTTCGGTGCGCAACAAAAAAGATTCAACTCTTGTGCGTGCAGCCGAAGCAGTGCGTGACGGCAAAGCCAGTGCAATGATTTCTGCGGGCAACACCGGTGCGACGATGGCTTCAGCGCTTTTGCGCATGGGTCGCATCGCCGGTGTGAAGCGGCCGGCGATTGCCACACCGATTCCGGCTCCGGGCACGACACCCACAGTTTTGCTTGATGCCGGTGCGAACGCTGAAGTCGAGCCAGAGTGGCTTGTGCAATTCGGATTAATGGGCAGTGTTTATGCTGACGCCGCTTTGGTGTCAAGAACCCGCGAGTAGGTTTGCTTTCGATCGGTGAAGAGCCAGGCAAAGGCGATACTTTGCGCAAGCAGGCTTATGAATTGTTTTCAAACGCCAAGAATTTAAATTTCATCGGCAATGTTGAAGGCCGTGACATCATGACTGACAAAGTTGATGTTGTCGTGACCGACGGGTTCACAGGTAATGTCGCACTGAAAACCCTGGAGGGCACAATGCGTGGGGTTGTTAAAGCATTGTTCGCTGCAATTAGTGCACCAGAATATAAAGAACACGCCGATGGCATCATGCCTGCGCTTTTAAGTTTGTATTCGACTTTTGATCCAGATACTTACGGTGGCGCGATCTTGCTCGGTGTCGATGGCGTTTGCATCATTTCGCACGGTTCATCTGGCTCGCGAGCGATGTTGAACGGCATCAAGGTGGCAAAAGAGATGGTTGAAGTCGATATGGTCGGCAAAATTCGTCAAGCCGTGCAAAAATAAATTTGTGCCTGGATCACTAGAAAGTCTTTCGGCGAAAATTCAATATCAGTTTTCAAACGTCGCATTTCTTGAAACTGCAATGCGTCACAGTTCGTGGACTGCAGAAAACGAAGGTTTTGAATCAAATGAGCGACTTGAGTTCTTGGGTGACTCGTTAATCGGGTTCGTAGTTGCCGATGTGATGTATCGGCGCTATCCAGATTT
>RFMT01000147.1 GCA_009927565.1 Acidimicrobiia bacterium | reverse complement strand
GCGCACGCTCGACGCGGTCGTCGCCGAACTTGATGGTGCGTCCGCTGAGCTTGACACGACTTGCGAGGCAATTAGCCATGGCTCTTTGATGGGTGCGCGGGGAAACAGTGGCGTGATTTTGAGTCAGATCTTGCGTGGTTTGTCGTCGACATTAAAAACTGCAAAAAGTTCGGGTGCGCCGCGAGTTGCTGAAGCGTTGAAAGCAGCATCAGCCGCCGCATACGAAGCAGTTCTTAAACCAATTGAGGGCACGATTTTGACTGTTGTGCGTGAGACAGCGGATGCTGCTCAGCGTGCTGCGAACGATGGCGCAACTTTGGCGGCAATGTTGCGTGTCGCTCGTGCCGCCGGCCAAAAGGCTCTTGACAATACTCCTGAACTGTTGCCCGTTTTGAAAGATGCCGGTGTGGTCGATGCCGGTGGCGCAGGATTCATGTTGTTGCTCGATTCGGCAATACACATTGTCGACGGAGAACCGTTGCCTGAACCGACTTATGACGACGGACCATCGGCTGAGCAACTTGAAAAAGTGGCCCTGCGTCACGCAACTGATGGCTCGGTCGACGTCAGCGAACTTCGTTACGAAGTGATGTTCTTGCTCGACCTGGAAGACACAAAACTTAAGAAGTTTAAAAATGCGTGGGGAGAAATTGGAGATTCGATAGTTGTCGTCGGTGGCGACGGAATTTACAACTGTCACATTCATACGAACGACATCGGCGCGGCGATCGAAGCGCCGATATCAATTGGTGGTCGGCCTTCAAAAATTCGAGTCACAGATTTGTTTGAAGAAGTCGCTGAAGAGCATGCGTTGCGCGAGGCAAGCCTCGGTGCACCAACTGCAACAAGTGGTAACAGTGCAAGCGATGGCAATCGACATGCAGCCACGCAGTCAGCGTTGCCGCCAGTAACTTGCGCTGTAGTCGCGGTTGCGAGTGGTGACGGTTTGGCTGAGTTGTTCGGACAAATGGGTGTGCATGGTGTCGTGACCGGCGGACAGACAATGAACCCATCAACTCAAGAGTTGCTTGACGCGGTCGAACATATGAACGCCACTCAGGTTGTGATTTTGCCGAACAATAAGAACATCATTCCGGTGGCGAACAAAATTGATGAGTTGACGAAAAAAGATGTGCGGGTTGTGCCGACATGTTCAATGCCCGAGGCGCTTGCCGCACTCGTGGCATACGACCCGGAAGCGTCGGCAGAACACAACGGCTCACAGATGTCGCGAGCAGCAAGTTCTGTTGCCACTGGCGAAGTTACCCAAGCGATACGCGACACGAATTCTGATGCGGGCCCGATAAAGGCCGGCGACTTCATCGGCCTAGTTCGTGGTGACGGTGTAGTTGCAGTTGCGGCATCGCTCGATGTGGCATGTCACGAGTTATTGGCAAAACTGATTACGCCGCAACGCGAATTGCTGACGATCATCACGGGAGGTGACGCCTCGTCGCAGGCAACCGATGCACTTGTGGCATATGTGGGGCAGGCTCATCCGCATATTTCGTGTGAAGTGCATTTCGGTGGACAGCCGCTCTACCCATATTTATTTGGTGTTGAATAAAACGAGACCCGCATGACGGGCCAAATCACGTTGCGAGATCTCGCGGCAATTGATGTTGAAGTATTAAAGGGTGTGGGTGAAAAGCGCAAGGCAGCGCTTGCCGAGTATGGCATCAACAATGTGCTCGAGTTGCTCATGAACTATCCGCGTAAATGGGTTGATCGCACCAACGAAGCGCGGATTAGCGATCTTGTCGCAGGGCAAGAAGCGCTCGTGATCGTCGAGGTTCGCAAAGTTTCTAAATTCACGACCAAGAATCGCAAGACAATTGTCAATGTGCAGGTCGGCGACGAATCAGGGCGCTTGACTGCGGTGTTTTTCAATCAACCGTGGCGTGATCGACAACTCAAAGCAGGCCTGCAAGTCGCCATGTTTGGTAAGCCCGATTTGTATCGCGGTGTGTTGCAGATGAGTAATCCGCTCGTCGATTTGATCGGTGATCGAACTGGGCGAATCGTGCCGATTTATCCCCAAAGCGAAAAAGTTCAAGTTTCGACGTGGGAGCTAGCAACTTGGGTTGAAAACGCCCTCGAGCGTTGTCGCGAGCGCGGTATTTCTGATCCGTTGCCTAACGATTTACGCGAGCGCCTCGAACTAGTTGAACGCACAAGTGCGCTGTGGTCGATTCATTTTCCAGATTCGATGGTCGCCAAACAAAACGCGCGACGGCGATTGGCCTTTGACGAATTATTGCGTGTGCAAGTTGTTTTGGTCGGGCGTAAACGAGCATTTGAACTCGACAACACCGGTATTCGTCATAAAGTCGGCGGAAAGTTACAACAACGGTTTATTGCGGCGTTGCCATTCGCCATCACGAATGCGCAAAAACGCGTGATAAATGAGATCGATCGAGATTTGGCGGCGCCACACCCTATGCACCGTTTATTACAGGGCGATGTCGGTAGCGGTAAGACCGTTGTCGCAGTATCTGCGATGTTGGCTGCCGTACAAGGTCGACATCAAGGTGCGCTAATGGCGCCGACGGAAGTCTTAGCCGAGCAGCATTTTGCCGGAGTCAAAAAACTTCTCGAAGGATTATCGGTGCCTGACGAAAACAATCTTTTCGGTGACCGGCAGTTGCGCGTCGAATTACTGACGAGTCGTATCACTAGCGAGCGTCGCCGTGAACTGTTGCGCGACCTCGCAAATGGCGGTATCGATATTTTGATTGGCACACATGCGTTGATTCAAGAGGGCGTCGAATTTGCATCGCTTGGTGTCGTGGTGATTGACGAGCAACATCGATTTGGTGTTGAGCAACGGGCGGCGTTGCGCAATAAGGGCTCGAAAACCGCAAAGAGTGTCGTTAATTCTCCAGACGTGTTGGTGATGACGGCCACACCAATTCCACGTACGGCGGCGATGACGGTTTATGGAGATCTGGATGTGAGTGTGCTTGACGAAATGCCACCTGGACGAACGCCGATCAAGACGGCTTGGGTCGCCGGCGCAAAGTCGGAGGCCAAAATGTGGGCTGAGATTCGTGAGGCGATTTCTCAAGGTCAGCAGGCGTTTGTTGTTTGCCCGTTGATTGAAGAGAGTGACAAGTTGCAGGTTGCCTCGGCCGAAGACACTTTCAAACTTCTCGCCAATATCGAGTTGAAGGGTTTAAACTTGGCTTGCTGCACGGTCGAATGTCGTCGAGCGAAAAAGATGAGACGATGAGTCAGTTTCGTGATCGAAAACTTGATGTGCTTGTCGCGACAACAGTCATTGAAGTCGGTGTAGATGTACCGAATGCAACTTGCATGGTTGTGCTTGACGCCGACCGTTTTGGAATTGCACAGTTGCATCAACTTCGTGGTCGTGTTGGTCGAGGTGTGATCGCTTCGCGGTGTTGGCTGGTAACCGGCGACCCAGCAGTCTCTTCGCCTCGTGTCGATGCTTTGGTTGAATCAACCGACGGGTTTTATCTCGCCGAGGTCGATCTTGAATTGCGCGGTGAAGGCACGATTATGAACACCGCACAAAAGGGTAGAAGCGACCTGAAGCTAGCCTCGTTGCGTCGCGACCGCGATCTGATCGAATTGGCACGAACCGCCGCGACTGAATTGATAGCTGGCGATCCAACTTTGAAGAGCCATAACGAGATTCGCGATGAAATTGATTTGCTATTGACGCCCGACGAAGAAGAGTTCTTGTTCAAGAACTAGACAGGTTTATTGCCCTTCGGGTGCGAGCACAATATCCCATCGGTCGCGACATTCACTGCATCGATACGCAATTATTTCGCCAATTTGCCAAACCCCATCTTCGGGTGGATGTGTCAATAGATGCGCACTTCCTCCGCAGTCAACACAAACAATCGACTCAGATGGCGTCTCGGCGCGACCAGAGCCGAACTTGTTTGATTGATCTGAGTTGTCAGTCACGAGACAATTCAACCACTTGCTCAACAAACTAATGGTGACTGAAATAAGTGCTGGTCAAAAAGTGCTCGTGGCAATAGCGTGAACCCATGCGAATTGTGGCAGGAGAATTGCGTGGTCGAAAAATTGTTGCCCCGCTCGGTGACACAACTCGACCGACAACTGACATGGCCCGAGAAGCAATCTTTAACGCGTTGACCAGCTTGGATGTAATCATTGGTGCACGCGTTCTAGATTTGTTTGCAGGTTCGGGTGCGCTCGGCATTGAGGCATTGTCCCGTGGTGCGGCACATTGCACATTTATCGAGCGCGATAAAGATGCCTTAACAAGTTTGCAGGACAACATCAAAAAGCTCGACCTAACCAGTCGCGCAACAATTGTGCGAGGCGATGCGATCTC
>RFMT01000036.1 GCA_009927565.1 Acidimicrobiia bacterium | reverse complement strand
CCAAGATATTTTGTTGATGACCGTATTTGGTCTTTGAAACAAGAGGGCTACTCACTGCATCATGTGGCACGAGTTGAATCGGGTAGTCCGGCAACTGGCTCGAAGACAATTCACGACCAAGAACTTGACGACCTAATGGCGCAAACATTCGCTAACTGGTAACTAGTTAGCGGTGGTTGAATGAGAGGATGATTAAACCTTTCTCGCATGTCGTCGTTGACGGCTCAAATCTTGCGACAGAGGGTCGAATAGAACCAAGTCTTAAGCAGTTAAACGAGGCTGTATTGGCTTTCATGAAAGAGTTTCCTGGCACGAAAGTCACGGTGGTTGTCGATGCAACTTTTGGCCATCGAGTTGATCGCCGCGAGCGAGCCGAGTTTGACGAGGCGATTAACAACAACGAACTTGTGGCGCCTCCAGCAGGTGCCGTCGGTCGTGGCGATGGTTTTGTTTTGACGATTGCCGACAAAGTCAAAGCAAGTGTTTTATCGAACGATAGTTATCAAGAATTTCACGATCAATATAAATGGTTGTTCGATGAAGGACGATTGATTGGCGGCAAGCCAGTGCCGAATGTCGGATGGGTTTTCATTCAGCGTTTACCAGTGCGCAAGCAAGCAGGTCGTGAAACGGCGGCAACTTTACGTCGCGCAAAATCGACCCGTGTCGCGATGCGACCGATGCCTGTGCCTAAATCGCCACCACCGAGTTCGCGCGCGATAGCGACGGCGGTCAAATCTCAGGCGACAAACGCCAAATCTGGTGCCGCGACGAAATCAACGCAACCTCCGAAACTTAACGATCTGACGACGTTTTTAAATTTCGTAGAAAAAAATCCGATTGGTACAAAAGTTAAAGGCTTGGTCGATAGTTATGCGTCGCATGGCGTCTATGTGAAGATTGGCGAAGTCTCGGGTTACTTGCCGATGCGATTGATGGCGAACCCGACTCCGCGAAGCGCTCGCGAGCACGTCAAACTTGGGGCATCACTGAACTTGGTAGTTGTGGGTTATACGCCGTCACGCCGAAGTGTCGAGTTGGCAGTTTCAGGTATGGAGACTTTGGCTCAAAAGAGTGTCGCAAAGTCGGCAAATGGGCGCACGGCAAAGAGTGCGTCGCCACGGGTGGCAATCAGCAAAAAGGCAAAGCGACGAGCTCAGCACCCTAAGTCGGTTGCGAAGAAAAATCTGCCGACTAAGAAGCGCTAATCAGTTTTTGAGTACGGTGTTGTCGTGCTGATTGCGACGTGGAACGTAAATTCACTCAAGGCCCGACTTGATCGTGTGACCCAGTGGGTCAATGAGAATCAGCCCGATGTGTTGTGTATGCAAGAAACCAAAATGAAAGACGA
>RFMT01000316.1 GCA_009927565.1 Acidimicrobiia bacterium | reverse complement strand
TCCACTGGCTTCAAACACTCGCCCAGTAATGCCAGCTGATTCAGTCGAAGCCAACCAGGTCACAATCGGCGCAATCCACTTTGGTGAACGTTGTTCACGCTCAGCCTCGGTCTCGGGGGCTGGTCCGAGATTTTCGGTCATCCGCGTCAACGCAACTGGCGCTACCGCGTTCACGGTGACGCCATATCGAGCGAGTTCGAGTGATGCAATTGTTGTAAATGCTGCAATACCAGCCTTTGCCGCACCGTAATTTGTTTGGCCCACATTGCCGTAAATGCCCGACACAGACGATGTGTTGATGATTCGACCGTCAACTGGTTTGCCGGCTTTGCTTTGATCTCGCCAATACGCGGCCGCATGTCGCGATGGCGCAAAAGTGCCCTTGAGATGCACTTTTATTACGGCGTCCCACTCTTCTTCGCTCATGTTTGCCAACATTCGGTCGCGCAAAATGCCGGCGTTGTTAACCACCGCATGCAAATCGCCAAAAGTTTCTACGGCAGTCTTGATCAAGCGCTCAGCACCATCCCATGATGAAATATCGTCACCGTTGGCTATTGCTTTGCCGCCCATCGCCTCAATTTCATTGACGACTTGTTGCGCGGGTGATGCGTCTCCACCTTTGCCATCGACGCCCGCGCCGAGATCGTTGACGACAACGAAAGCCCCGTGCTTGGCGAGGCTTAAAGCGTGCTCGCGACCAATTCCGCGACCTGAACCAGTGACAATTACTACTCGACCTTCACATAAGCGACTCATCGCCGAGAACTCTAGCCTGAGGCTCGTGGTCAATGCTATTTCGCAACAAAAAGCAACAAGCCACTGCGACGTATTAATTGTCGGCGCTGGTCCGGCGGGCGTCGCGGCAGCACTCACCCTTGTTGCTAGTGGCAAAGATGTGTTGATCATCGACAAAGCCACTTTTCCACGCGACAAATGTTGTGGGGACGGTCTCACAACCGGAGCACTTCGCGTTCTAGAAATGCTGGGCTTCGACCCGAGAACAGTTGCGAATTATCAAATCTGTGACGAAGTTGCACTTCGCTCACCGTCGGGTCGTGAAATTCAACTCGATCTTCCGAATGCGCGCAAAAGTAACGCAGGTCAGTTTGCCGCAATTGCTCCACGAATTGAACTTGACAATGCCCTCGTGCAGCATGCGCGATCAAGTGGTGTTCGGGTAATCGAAAATTGCGCGTTCGTTTCAGTTGCGCGACAAAACTCAAATGAAATTGTCATCAACACAGACTCGGCAAATGAATTAAAAGAAATCAAAGCCAAATTTTTGATCGCCGCTGACGGAATGTGGTCTCCTGTACGAAAATCTCTTGGTGTCGCACAGAGCGGCTACCTCGGTGAGTGGCACGCGTTTCGTCAATATGTCAACAATGTCACTGGCCCTGCGAGCAAACAACTGTTCGTCTGGTTCGAAAGAGACTTGTTGCCTGGCTACGCCTGGTCGTTTCCGTTGCCAAATGGTCGCGCCAACATCGGGTTTGGCATATTGCGAGGCTCGAAATATTCAGTTCAAGAAATGAAAGCACTTTGGGTCGAACTTCTCACTCGCCCACATATTGCCTCTGCGCTCGGTCAAGACGCGATGCTTGAAGGTCGACACACGGCGTGGCCAATTCCGGCCCGAATCACATCGGCGAAACTCTTTTCGGGTCGCACACTATTTATTGGCGACGCTGTTTGCGCTGCCGACACGATGACTGGCGAAGGCATCGGTCAGGCTTTGCTCACTGGTTTGCTCGCCGGCGAAGCAATCACCAGTTCGGCGCAATTCAACCAACACAAAATTTGCAGATCTTATGCTCGAAAAATCAAGCGTGAATTTTTTGCCGATCACCGAATGAGTTTTATGCTCGGCAAAATCTTGAAAAACGCCCTACTTACGCGCGGTGTTTTGCGCGTCGTCGGCGCTTCCGACTGGTCGCGGCGCAATTTTGTCCGATGGATGTTCGAAGACGAACCACGGGCCGCAGTGCTGACACCATGGCGTTGGCACAGAAGATTTCTGAAGCGAGACGGTGCGTTCAAAGCAAGTTAACTACCCAGAACGAACTAAGTTGGTTAGCCGTGCGCACTCGTATAACTGATTTGTTCGAAATCGAACATCCCGTGATGTTGGCGGGCATGGGTGGTGTTTCTTACCACGAACTTGTGGCTGCAGTAAGCCAAGCTGGAGGTATCGGCACTCTTGGTGCATCAACGATGCGCGAAGGCGAACTCGCACAAGAAATTAGCGCTGTCAAGAAACTTACAGACAAACCATTCGGCGTCGATTTGCTAACTGCTTTGCCGCAACATTTTGAGCAAGGTATCCGCGACGTGATTGATGGCGGTGCGCGAATTTTTGTTGCGGGTCTCGGCGTGCCACGCGACGCAATCGACTTGTTGCACAGTCATAATATTTTGGTTGGTTCGATGTGCGGAAAAGTTCGACACGCAGTTGCCGCAGTTGCCAGTGGTTGCGACTTCGTGGTTGCTCAAGGCACCGAGGCTGGCGGCCACACGGGTCTTGTTGCAACGATGGCACTAGTTCCTCAAGTGGTAGACGCAGTTGCAGGACATGTACCCGTAGTTGCAGCCGGCGGAATCTTCGACGGTCGCGGTCTTGTTGCTTCGCTCGCTCTCGGTGCAGATGCGATTTGGGTCGGCACGCGGTTCATCGCCACACCCGAAGCACGTGCAGTCAACGGATACAAAGAAGCGCTCGTGGCTAGCCGTGAAGACGACACTGTAATCAGTCGCTCATATACGGGCAAACCCTGTCGAGTCGTGCGCAACGAATGGACAAATCACTACGAACAACACCCAAACGAGATTCAATCGTTTCCGCTGCAGGCAATTGCTTCAACTCAAGCAAACGTGAACCACCTCGGTTATCCATCTGGCACACAAGTTGATACTTCACGTGAGTTCTACCCCGCGGGTCAAGGCACAGGCTCAATCAACGAGCTAATACCGGCCGGAAAAATTGTGACGCAGATCGTCGAGCAAGCCGAGCAAATTTTAAAGTCACTCGACAAATAAAACGGCCTAATGTTTAAAGTTTTAAAAACCAACCGCGAGTTGCGTCTGCTGTTCGTCGCCCAAAATCTTTCGTTTATAGGCGACTGGTTCACCTTCGTCGCTCTTGCTGGGTTGGTTCAAGATCTAACTGGCTCAAAATTTCTTGTCTCGTTGTTGCTAGTTGCGTTTTCGCTGCCGTCATTTCTGGCATCGCCAATCGGGGGGCCAGTTGCCGATCGCTACGATCGCCGCAAAGTTTTAATTGTCGTTTCATTTTTGCAAGCGATCGCCGCCGCAAGTTTCTTGTTGATTGGTGACTCACGAATTTGGATTGCCTTCGTCGCCCAAGGTTCAATCGCCGCGCTCGCTGCATTTGTTCGTCCGGCACTCGAAGCCGCTATACCAAATTTGGCTAAAAACCCAGATGAACTGCGACAAGCGAACGCAATTTTTGGCAGTAGCTGGGGCGTCATGTTGGCAGCCGGCGCTGGCATCGGAGGTGTTTTCTCGCAAGCATTCGGACGCAACGCGGCATTTATTGCCGATCTCGCCACGTTCATTGTTGCAGCATTTTTGATCGCGCTCGTCACCCGCCCGATGCAAGAGGCACGAACAAAGATTCAAACTCGTCGAATTCATCCGATTCGCGACATGGGTGAAGCGTTGCATCTCGCAAAGTCAGACCCTGCGATCATGGCGTTACTCATGTCAAAGATGACTTTTGCAGTTGGCGCGGGCGTCGTCAGCCAACTTGCAGTCTTTGCCGCAGACTCATTTAATAGCGGCGATGCAGGCCGTGGCTTGATGCTCGGCTTACGCGGTGTTGGCAGCGCCCTCGGGCCATTAGTTGCCGCGCGCTTCGTCAAAAACGATTTGTCTCGCGTCATTTTGGTCTGCGGCGTCGCAGGTCTTGGGTTTGCTGGCGGCTATCTTGCTGCTTCTGCTTCGCCCGTTCTGATTGTTGCAGCAATGTTTATTGGGCTGGCCCACTTGGGTGGCGGTGCGCAATGGACTCTTTCTACTTACGGATTACAGGTGCGTTGCCCCGACGAAATGCGCGGCAGAGTTTTGGCCGGCGACTTTGCACTAATCACACTCTCGCTTGGGCTGAGCAGCCTGCTTGCTGGTGTCGTCTCTGAATATATCGGCGCACGCGGCACGATCGCGGTGTTTGCACTAATTGCTATTTGTGCATCAATTATTTATTTGCTGTCGACACGACATGTTCGCGCCAGCTTGAAATTAAACGTGGCGACTAACTAACTGTATAGATATTACGATTCGTCCAAAATAGAGCGAAGCGTTTCAATTTCACGCACAGGATCAGGACCAACCGGATTCACCTGAAGCACAGTCACACCTGCTTCTTTGAACGCGCCGATTCGCTCTTTGATGTAGCTTCGCGGCCCAACAAGGTTCGAAAGCTCTAACCATTCGGACGGTATCGCCGCAGCGGCTTCTTTCTTTTTGCCGTCGAGATACAGATCTTGAATCTCAACGGCCTCTTTTTCGTAACCGTAGTCGCGACACATGTCGTTATAAAAGTTTTTACCGCGAGCACCCATGCCACCGACATACAACGCATAACTAGGTCGAGCGAAATCTAGAACCTCATGTTGTTTAGCCGGTGTCAGCGACTCATCAATATGCAACATTCCACCCGCAGATACGTCGAGTTGTTTTAAATTTGCACTTCGCTTGGCCAAACCCGCCTTCAGCGACTTACCCCAGACATTTTCGAACTTCTCTGGCAAAAAGAAGACCGGCATCCAACCATCGGCGATTTCTGCAGTTGCCTCAACACTTTTGTCTTTGAGCGACGCCCACCAAATAGGAATCTCGCTTCGCACTGGATGATTGATGAGTTTCAACGCTTTACCTAAGCCTGTGCCCTGACCTGCCGGCAATGGTACTTGCACCGTCTTGCCGCTGTAATTAAGCGGTTGCTCTCGACGCCAAACTTCACGACACACTTCTATATATTCTTTCGTCCGTTGCATTGGCTTCTCGTATGGCACGCCGTGAAATCCCTCAATCACTTGTGGACCAGAAGCGCCAAGACCCAAAACAAATCGGCCGTTGCTGACATAGTCACAACCTGCGGCAGTCATTGCGGTTAGCGCAGCGGTACGCGAAAATACGTTGATAATGCCGGTACCAATTTGTACGCGCTCGGTTACTGCAGCCAGATATCCGATTTGCGAAATTGCGTCGTAACTGTAAGCCTCGGCAACCCAAACCATATCGAGGCCAACTTTTTCAAGTTCGACTACCCGCTTGGCTGATGTCTGAAAATCAGAAATGTAGTTGATCATCATTGAAAGTTTCATATAACTACTTTCTGTTTTTCGCCGCAGCGAAACCTAGTTAACGCGTCGAGTGTGACCTACCCAGTATGGCTCACGTAAAACTTTTTTCAGAATCTTGCCGCTCGGATTACGCGGCAGGGCATCGATCCAACCAACCGATTTCGGAGTTTTGAAACCGGCAAGACGCTGCCTGGCAAAAGAAATTATCTCTTGTTCGGTAACTTGCGTGTCTGGTTTGCGCACGACAAGCGCCATCGGCACCTCGCCCCACTTCTCATCAGGTACGCCAATTACGGCCACATCTGCGATCGCTGGATGGCCCATAAGTGCATTCTCAACTTCTGCTGGATAAACGTTTTCGCCACCAGACACGATCATGTCTTTGACCCGGTCGAAAATATAGACGTAGCCGTCTTTGTCAAAGTAGCCAGCGTCACCCGATCTGAACCATCCACCCTTGACGATCGCTTTCGCTGTCTCGTCAGGCATCTTCCAATAGCCCTTCATAATTTGGCGTGAGCGAATCCAAATTTCGCCAACTTCACCATTCGGCATGTCTTTGCCCGTGTCTGAGTCGACGATTCGCAATTCAATACCAGTAAATGGCTTACCGCACGAACGCAAGCGACCTTTGTTTGCAGAACTCAAATCATGGTCTTCGGGCCCAAGCACGGTGACGACACCGGTTGTTTCAGTTAAACCATAAACCTGCATAAACGGACACTTGAAAGCCTTGATCGAGCCTTCTAGCACTGCCTCAGAAATTGGCGATGCTCCGTAGGCGATCAACTCGAGGCTCGAGAAATCAGTTGTGCCGATGTTTGGCATCACAAGTGCAAACTGCAACAGTGCGGGCACTACGAACCCATGAGTAATTCGATGTTTTTCGATGAGCGTCAGCATCGCCGAAGGATCTACGTCGCGCATGATGATCGACTTTGCGCCTGCATATTGTCCCGCTGTCGCCCAGCCCCCGCCACCAATGTGAAACAGTGGCATCGCAACAAGATTTACCGTCTTTTCGGACATCCCCCAAACATCACGGGCTGCGGGCAACAACGCAAAGAAGTTGTCGTTAGTCAGCATCACGCCTTTTGGTCGACCAGTAGTGCCACTTGAGTAGAGCTGAAATGCAATGTCGCTCGGCTTGGTCGGCACTTTTGGATCAACCGCTGACTGGGCACTAACCCAACGCTCATAGTCGTTATGACTTGGGTGGCCACCGATGACGATGATCGTCTTCACGTTGATCAATTCGTTAACGATCGCATCCAAGATTGCGACGAACTCTTGACCGACGATTAAGACTTCAGCCTCAGAGTCATTAACAATGTAGGCAACTTCTGGTGCGGCCAATCGCCAGTTGACATCAACACTCACTGCATTAAGTAACGCGCAACCATAGAACACTTCAAAGTGTTCGATGCCGTTTTTATCCAGAAAAGCGACCCGATCTTGAGGCTTGACCCCTGCACGACGCAACCCTTGTGCCACTTGTGCCGAGCGCGTCAAGAGTTGTGCCCAAGTCAATGTGCGGTCACCCAAAACAAGCGAGACTGCGTTCGGCTGCTTGCGCGCGTTATTGCGCACGATGCTGGCAACATCGCCAACTTTCAAACCTGGAGTTGACTTTTTCGCCGCTTTCTTCGCGACTTTCTTCGCGACTTTCTTCTTGGTTTTCTTTGCCGTTTTCTTCTTGGCTTTCTTCGCCGTTTTCTTCGCGACTTTCTTCTTGCCAGACTTCTTTTTAGCGACTTTTTTCGGGCTCTTTTTCCCACTCTTTTTTGAGGATTTCTTGCTATTCAATTTTTTGCGTGTTGCCATTTCTTTAAGGTAGTGCGCTGATCTGCCACAATGCAATAGCGTGCAAATTCATCAGTTTTCGGTCAGTTCTTCTGACAACGTGCAACTCTGTGCATATCGATACAGTGCCAAATCGAGTGCACCCGCGAAGATCGTTCTCTTTTCGCACGCCAACGGATTTCACGGTCGAAGTTTTGATCCTGTCGTTGCGACGCTGACCGAAGACTACGAATGCGTTTCGTTCGACTTACGCGGACATGGCGACTCGCATGTGAGCCCAGATTGGCCGTTGGCATGGCAAGGATACGGTGATGATGCATTGGCCATTGCCAAAGAACTTTCGCAACCCACCATCGCA
>RFMT01000239.1 GCA_009927565.1 Acidimicrobiia bacterium | reverse complement strand
CAAAGCGGTAGCCGAAGAATTTCATAAGCAAGGCGCCCGAGTAGTTCTCGCTGATCGCGACGCAGAACTTCTCAGCGCTGTTGTCGAAAAACTCAACGTCAAGCGCCCCAATTCGGCACTCGCTGTGGCGTGTGATTTATCCACAGAAGCGGCCAATGCCGAACTCGTCGCAAAATCAAAACAATTTCTTGGATTCATTGACTTGTTCTATGCCAACGCAGGCGTCGCGATGGGCACCGACTTGTCGACCAGCGAAGAAACCTGGAATAAATCTTTTGATATAAACGTGCACGCCCACCGTTGGGCAGTCAAATATTTGATCGACGACTGGCTTGCCGCCGGTCGGGGCTATTTCGTCAGCACCGCGTCGGCAGCCGGACTGCTGACGGCAATCGGCTCGGCACCATATTCGTTGACCAAACACGCAGCGTTGGCATTTGCTGAATGGCTCTCAATTACTTACGGCAATCGCGGACTCAAAGTGAGTTGCCTATGCCCGCAAGGAGTCAACACCAACATGTTGCGTCGCTCTGACGAAGTCACAGCCGCCGACAACGGCAATGTTGTGCGTGCGTCCGGTGCCGTGCTCGAACCAGAGCATGTAGCCGAAATCGTTGTCGAGACGTTGCGCCAAGAAACTTTTATGATTTTGCCCCACCCAGAAGTTGCCCAGTTCGTCAACAAAAAAGCCAGCGAACATGAGCGATGGTTGGCCGGTATGCGCAAGCTTCAGTTACGAACACTCGGTGTCTAAAGCAAAAGTGAAAAGTTCAACAGCTGACGCACCGGTTTCGGCAAACGACATCACCAAATATCAACGCGACGGTGTTGTTTTGTTGCGAAATGTTCTCACACAAAGCGTGATCGCCGAACTCTCTGACGCACTTGCCCAAAACATGCAATCACCTGGACCGTGGGCAAACGAATATGCAGCCAACTCGCAACAGGGCCGATTCTTCGACGACTATGTCAACTGGTCACGCTTTGACGCCTATAAGGCGTGTGCTCTTTCGGGAGTATTGCCGCAGATCGCTCTAGTACTGATGCAAAAAACATCGGGGCGCTTTTTCCATGAGCATGTTTTGGTCAAAGAATCTGGCAATAATCAGGTGACACCGTGGCATAACGATGAGCCCTACTACGGAATCGACTCAATCAACAATGTAAGTCTGTGGGTGCCGCTTGATCCGATTCCAGAACAAATTGCATTGAGAGCAATTACTGGCAGCCATAAGTGGGGCAAAAAATTCATCCCAAGAAGATTCGTGGATCAATCTTCGTATGTTGCTAGCGCCAACGACTACGAGCCGCTTCCAGATCCATACAACTTGATGCTGCCGACAACATAGAGAGTTTCGCCGCGATGCCTGGCGATCTCGTTGCATTTCATTTTCGAACTTTGCACAGCGCACCATCTACAACTGATTATGCAAATCGTCGTCGTGTAGTTAGTTTTCGCTATGTCGATAGTGACGCTGTTTGGTCGACGCGACCATGGAAGACTTCGCCGCCACTAGAACCTAACGATCTAAAGCCCGGCGATTTGTTAACTGACGACCGATTTCCGCTAATTCAAACTATTTAGCGCGGTTGCTAACTCGCGCCATTGGGCAACTGGCAATTCGCCATCCTTGTTCGGCAATACCTGCACCGAAACATGGTTCGCGCCGGCAGTGACGTGAGCTTCAATTCGCTTGACGATTGTTTCAAGCGTGCCCCAAGCAACTATCGCGTCGACCATTTTGTCGCTCGGCATTTTGTCCGACCCAGCAATGTCGTTTTGGCTGTACCCCAATCTCAGCAAGTTGTTTGCATAATTAGGCAAACGGTTATAGGTCAACATATGTTTGCGCGCAGTCGCCCGCGCACTCTCGGCATTCGTGTCAAAAACGACGGCAACCTCAGGTGCGAGCAAAGCATCACCTCCCAATATTTCTCGCGCGCTAGCCGTATGTTCAACCGGTACAAAATATGGATGCGCCCCAAGACCGCGCTGCGCCGAGAGTTTCAACATTTTTGGACCAAGAGCCGCCAGCACGCGACGCGGCGCAGTTGCGGGTGCTGCGGCAAAATACACAGCGTTATCCATCGCATCGAGATATTCGACCATCCCCGAATAAGGCTTGTCGTAGGTGCTTTGATGCACTTTTTCGGCCAAATGCTGGTGACTCGCACCGACACCCAACAAAAATCTGTCGCCAAACTTTTCGGTGAGTGTCTTCCAGCCGGCGGCCATTGTCGTTGCGCTGCGAGCATGCATTGACGCAATGCCAGTGGCCATCGTCAAATTTTTGGTCGCCGAAAGCAACATCGCGCATGATGCAAACGGTTCGCGACCCACCGCCTCTGGCACCCAGAGACATCGAAAACCCATCTCCTCAAGTTCAATCGCTGCCTCTTGAGCACGCGACATCGGTTGCAGATCTAAGTCGAACGTCCAGATACCTACACGACCCAAGCCAAAGTCTGATCGCTTTTTGTTTTGCATATTGATTTACCGTAATACAAACGAAGGCCACACATTGCTTTGTGCACCCTCTCAGAATTTGTCGATCGCCGACCATTTACTTGGCTGTCGCACTACTTTTGCTCGTGAGTGTCTTGAATTCGTGTGGTAGCGCAAACGACCTGCAATCAGATGTCGCCACGATCGTAAACGTTGTTGATGGCGACACGATCGTTCTTGAGGTGCAGAATCAAATCGAAACAGTTCGCCTGCTTGGTGTTGATACACCAGAAACTGTCCACCCGAGCAAACCGATTGAGTGTTTTGGCCCCGAAGCCTCGGCGTTCACCAAAGCAACACTCGCGAAAGGTTCGGCTGTAAAACTTGTGCGCGACGTCGAACCACGTGATCGCTTTCAAAGACTTCTCGTATATCTTTATCTCGCTGACGGCACATTGTTTAATCAACTACTAATTGATCGCGGATTTGCCCGAACTTTGAGTATCGAACCAAACACAACCTTCGCATCGCAATTTGCGATCCACGAGTCGAACGCTAAAGATCGACGCGCGGGTTTATGGCAGTCTTGCGAAAGATAACGTGATGCTGTGATGTACGCACAGAAATCGCTTGTCGAGCAGTTGGGTCACTCGCCGCACGCTCGACTTTTGATACTTAGTTGCGATGATTTGGGCGCTTTTCATGCGGCAAACATCGGTGTATATGAGTCGATAAACAAAGGCGTCGCAACCTGTGCATCTCTCATGGTGCCCGCACCATGGTCGCGCGATGCGGTCAATCGTTACAACGGCGAAGACATCGGTGTTCACCTCACTCTAAACGCCGAGCATGCCAACTATCGATGGGGTTCGATCACCAACTCGGCCTCGCTCTCATCGGGCGAAGGTGGCTTTCCACGCACGATCGACGACCTCTGGGAGCACGCCGATCCGCAAGAAGTACTGCGCGAATGTCGTGCACAAATCGAACGCGCCATCGCCTGGGGTCTCGACCCAACTCACTTGGCACCGCACTTGACGGCAATTACTTTGCGGCCAGAGTTTTTCGACATCTATCTCGAATTAGCAGTTGAGTTTCGTTTGCCGATTCGCCTTCCGAGTTCAATTTCAGAAGAGCAAGCC
>RFMT01000037.1 GCA_009927565.1 Acidimicrobiia bacterium | reverse complement strand
CGACCCGCTGCGCGCTTCATTGCCTTGGTTGGCGACGCCGAACTTGACGAAGGAAACGTTTGGGAAGCAATCGCCGACCCATCACTTCAGGGTCTTGGCAATGTGATGTGGATCGTCGACGCGAATCGGCAAAGCCTCGATCGCGTCGTGCCTGGCATGAAGATCAAAAAACTTGCAGGCTTTTTTGCTGACGCTGGCTGGCATGTGATCGAGGCTAAATACGGCCATAAGTTGCAAGCAGCGTTCGCGCAACCAGGCGGCGAGTCACTGCGCACTTATATCGACGACATGTCCAATGAGCGATACCAAAGTTTGTTTGCACTTCAAGGCTCGGCGCTACGCGAGAAATTTTTGGAGGGTGCACCGACTGAAGTTGTCGCATTTATTAACGACGTGACCGACGACGACTTAGCACCATTGGTGCAGAACCTTGGCGGCCACGACATTGAAATGCTGCTCGATGCATATCGTGAATGCGACCTCGTCACAGACAAACCAAGTGTCGTTTTCGCCTACACCGTCAAAGGCTGGGGTTTGCCAATTGCCGGCGACCCACTAAATCATGCCGCACTGCTTTCAGAATCGCAGATCAACGATCTTCGCAATCGCAATGGTCTCACGCTCGACACAGAGTGGGATCAATTCGATCGTGACAGTGAAGAAGACCGAGTCTGTCGTGCCGTCGGTGGCGACATCAACAACAAAGAGTTGCCTGACCGACCAGTGCTCAAAGTGCCACACGAAGTCAGTCTGGCGATCGGCAAAAAGCCGATTTCAACACAAGAAGTTTTTGGTCGTCTACTTACGGGTCTCGGCACAATTCCCGAAGTCGCTGAACGCATGGTCACGATGTCGCCTGATGTAAGTGTCAGCACCAATCTCGGCGGTTGGATAAATAAGTTCGGCGTATTTAGTTCTGATGAGCAGCCAAATTATTTGGGTGACGACAGATTATTGCGCTGGAACGAAGGCCCTCAAGGCCGACACGTTGAACTTGGACTTAGCGAGATGAACTTGTTCTTGGCGCTGCACGCATTCGGGCTCGGCCACGAACTTCACGGTGAACACTTGCTACCAATTGGCACGGTTTATGATCCGTTCGTCTGTCGCGGTCTTGATGCACTCATCTACGCGCTATACAACGGCGCAAAATTTATTTTGGTCGGTACACCATCTGGTGTCACACTTGCGCCCGAAGGTGGCGCACACCAAAGCACAGTCACAACTTCACTTGGTCTTGAGTTACCAAATATGACATATGCAGAGCCGTGTTTTGCTCGAGCACTCGACTGGTTGATTTGCAACGGCCTCGACCGTCTCAGTCAGCCCGACGGCGACAGCATGTATTTGAGGCTTTCAACTCGCCCAATAGATCAGACACCGTTCGAAGATCTCATGACTGTTCGCGGTGCCGATGCGTTACGAGCCGACGTTTTGGCAGGTGGATATCGATTGCGCGAACCGAATGGAAATCTGATCGCCGACTTGGTTATCGCCGCAACCGGCAGTGTCGTACCCGAAGCTGTCGCCGCAGCAAAACTTCTCGAAAGCGAAGGCATCAACGCACTAGTTCTAGATATCTGTTCGCCAGACCGCATTTATCGTGGATGGCGAACTGCGCAACAAACAGCGACTCGCAACGGTGTCACGACGCGCGATGTCGGTCACCTCGGCGTGCTGCTCAACGAGTCAGAGCGTCGCCTGCCAATTCTCACAGTTCAAGACTCGGCAAGTCACTCTTTGGCTTGGCTGGGGTCGGTTTTTGGTGCACGAACAGTGCCAGTCGGTGTTGACGAATTCGGCCAAAGTGGCTCAATTGCCGAACTTTACGGCACTTTTGACTTGCTTCCCGAACAGCTCGTCAACGCCGCATTGCTCGCCTTGTCGTAACCTGAAGTTATGGCAATCATCGAAAATCAAACGACAACCAAAAAAACGATTGATGGTGTCGAGTTAACACCAAAAACAGTCACTCAACTCGCGCCGCCAAAGTTTGCAACTGTTGAACAAGAGCGCCAACACCGCAAAGAAAAACTCGCCGGCGCAATGCGAATTTTTGGTCGACTTGGCTTTGGTGAAGGCGTTGCGGGCCACATCACTGTGCGCGACCCTGAGTTCACAGATCACTTTTGGGTCAACCCCTTTGCAAAAAGTTTTAGGCACATGCGCGTCAGCGATTTAATTCTTGTGAACCACGATGGCGAGGTCGTCTATGGTTCGCAGCCTGTTAATCGCGCAGCGTTTTGCATCCATGCAGCAATTCACCAGGCTCGCCCCGATGTAATTTCGGCTGCACACGCACACTCTCCATTCGGAAAGTCGTGGTCATCGCTTGGTCGCAAACTTGACCCGATCACACAAGACTCGTGCTATTTCTACGAAGATCACACTGTGATCACCGAACAAGGTGGCGCC
>RFMT01000416.1 GCA_009927565.1 Acidimicrobiia bacterium | reverse complement strand
CGAACCCGAAGAGTCGGGGCGATTTCGCTCACCGGTTGGGTCAGAACCAATCGAAATTCGTCCTTCACGCGCTGGACGAGCAACAGGCGGTGGCGCAGATGCAGGTTCGACCCGACGAGTAGAACCTGTCAGATTTATTGGGAGTCGACTCGCGCCAGCACTTGGAGTCGGCGAAATCGTGTCTTCGGTCGCCATCACAAATTTTGGCAACTCACCGGTCGGAGGCTCAGTCCAGTGGGGCAACTGATCAGTCTGGTTTTCAGGAAAAGAAATCGCAGGGGCGCTGTCGTCGTCGTCTGCAAACTTCACAATTCCGAATTCGTCGCCAAAATCGACGGTGGCGTCATTACCTGTGCGATCGGTCGCATTTGTAGTGTCATCAAGATTTTCGTTATTTGTGTCGTCGCTCATTTTGCGGCTTCCCCTCTAAAAATTCGTTGAATAAACTTTACACCTCTAATAGTTCTTGCTCTTTGCGCGCAAAGGCTTTATCAACGGCTTCTACTGTTGTGTGAGTTATCTGCTCAAGTTCTTTTTCGGCTCGATCTAAATCGTCTTGCGAAATATCACCATCTTTTTGTGCCGTCTCAAGAACTTTGCGTGCATCGCGACGAATATTTCGAACCGTAACTCGACCTTCTTCGGCCATATTCTTGACGACTTTGACGAACTCTTTACGTCGCTCTTCTGTGAGTGCTGGAAAGTTAAGCCGAATCACGACACCATCGTTGCTCGGCGACAAACCGAGATCGCTCGACTGCAGAGCGCGCTCAATTGCAGCGATCGAACCACGGTCGTGCGGCTTTACGACGAGCATGCGCGCTTCTGGTACTTGAAATGAAGCAAGTTGTTGTAGCGGCACGAAAGCGCCGTAGTACTCAACTTGCAGTTTTTCGACCAGCGATGCGTTTGCACGACCAGTTCTTACACCGAGAAATTGTGCCTGGACGTGATCCACCGCCTTGCCCATTTTCTCCATCGCATCTAGCAAAGTTTCTTCTATCACTCGACGAGGGTTCCGATCTTTTGGCCCTCAAGAATTTTTCTAACATTGCCTTTTTCGAGCAAGTTAAAAACAACGATCGGTATCTTGTTGTCCATACAGAAAGTGATCGCTGTTGAGTCCATAACTTTTAGACCTTTACTGATTACGTCTAAGTAAGTGATTTCATCAAAACGAGTGGCAGTCTTGTCTTTCTTCGGGTCGGCTGTATAAACGCCGTCGACGCCAGAATGAGTTCCCTTCAAAATGGCTTGGGCTGAAATCTCAGCAGCTCGCAATGCGGCAGCAGTATCCGTTGTAAAAAACGGGTTACCAGTGCCGCCGGCGAGAATAACTATTCGTCCTTTTTCGAGATGGCGCTCAGCGCGACGACGAATATACGGTTCGGCAACTTTCGGCATTTCAACCGCTGTCATCACGCGCGAAAATTGGCCCACTCGCTCGAATGCATCTTGCAACGCCAAAGCGTTCATTACCGTTGCGATCATTCCCATATAGTCGGCTTGCGCTTGGTCCATGCCTTGACCCGCGCCCTTGAGGCCACGCCAGAAGTTTCCGCCCCCGACTACAACGGCGATGTCAACATTTAGATCACGCCTAGTTTCGTGCAACTCGGTTGCAATTTGGTGCAATACGTCTGAATCAAGACCAAAACCAGTCGGCTCAGCGAGGGCCTCACCGGACAACTTTAAAACCACCCGCTTCCAACGAGGATTCGCGGACGACGCACTAGCCATGGCTCTAGCCTATTTCAACCTGCGCAAAACGAAGAATCTTGGCCGCACCGATGACCGCCGATACCGATTGCTTGTCATCTTTGGCATATGGCTGTTCGAGCAAGCAAATATCTTTGAAGAACCCAGTCACGCGACCATCGACAATCTTGGCGATCGCTTGTTCTGGCTTACCTTCATTGCGAGTTACAACTTCAAGCGTTGCGCGTTCTGCGGCAACTACCGACTCGGGCACATCGGCTTTAGTCAAATATTTTGGTCGAGCAAATGCAATGTGCACCGCCACATCGTGAGCCAATTCATCGGTTGCGCCGCTCATCTCAACAAGCACACCGTTGATGCCGCGATTGCCCTGCAGGTGAGAGTACGAACCGATCTTGTTGCCTGCAGCGCCTTCGATACGAACGACGTCACCAACCTCAATTTTCTCTTTTAGCAAAATTTTGAGATCTTCAAGTTGGGTTGAACGCTGCGAGATTGCGGTCTCGCCATTTTCAAGCACCAAGGCAACCAACGCGTCCGCTTCAGCTTTAAAGCCATCGCTACTAGCGACAAAGTCGGTCTCGCACTTCAACTTGACCATCGCGCCAACATTGCCCTTGACCAACAACGCAACAACACCTTGAGCGTTATCGCGATCATTGCGCTTGGCGCTTGCTGACAAACCTTTTTCACGAAGCCACTGCTTTGCGGCCTCCATGTCACCATTAGCGTCTTCGAGTGCTTTCTTGCAGTCCATCATTCCTGCGCCAGTCGCCTGTCGCAGTGCTTGTACTTCTTTTGCTGAAAATGCCATCTTGATCAGTACTACTTTTTCTTTTGAGTTTGTTTATAAATATTTTTATTCTGACTTCGGTGCAACTTTTGCGTCACGCTTTGTCATCTCGGCTGCTGCTTGCGCTTTTGCCGCTTCTTGCTGAGCCTCAAAAATTGCCTGCTCGGCTGGCGTACGGGTGTTCACTGGTGCCGCAGGTATTGTCCCGCCGCCAGCGGTCGGAGCAACTCGCGGAGTCATCTTCTCAGCGATGTAACGACCTTCGATAACTGCTTCTGCAATAACACGAGCCATCAATTCGTTTGCACGAATCGCATCGTCGTTGCCCGGAATTGGGTAGTCGATGATGTCGGGGTTGACGTTTGTGTCGACAACCGCAATTACTGGAATACCAAGTTTGCGAGCCTCAGTCACTGCGATGTGCTCTTTCAAAGTATCGAGCACAAAAATTGCGTTCGGGCGTCGACCCATCGAACTAATACCTGACAAGTTGCGCTGCAACTTCTCAAGTTCGCGATTGATCAACAACGCTTCTTTTTTGGGCATCAGTTCAAACTCACCCGTCTCGCGAAGACGCTCGTACTCTTGCATCTTGCTGACGCGCTTTGAAATCGTGTCGAAATTCGTCAACATACCACCCAGCCAACGCTCGTTGACATACGGCATGCCACACTGTTGCGCGAATAGTCGCACAGGGTCTTGCGCTTGCTTTTTTGTTCCGACGAACAAAATGTTGCCACCATTGGCCACAAGGTCGCGAACGAAGCGATAAGCCTCTTCAATTCGCACCAGAGTTTGTTCAAGATCGATGATGTAAATGCCGTTGCGCTCGCTGTGAATGAAGCGTTGCATTCGCGGGTCCCAACGGGCGGTGCGATGACCAAAATGAACTCCGGCCTCAAGCATCTGACGCATGCTGATAATTGCCATAACTAACTTCCTCTCTGTGGTTACAAACACAACTTTCGGCGCCGAAGCGACCACATGATGAAAGCCGTGCAATTAATTAGTGGGATATGAACTTTT
>RFMT01000363.1 GCA_009927565.1 Acidimicrobiia bacterium | reverse complement strand
ATCAAACTCTCTTTATTGGCCAAGGCCAGCCGTTTGCCATTCTTGAGAGTTGACATAGTCACGCCCAACCCGGCAAAACCAACCACGCCGTTGACAACCACATCGGCGAGCACCGCCATTTGCGACGAGTCATCTGCAACTTCGATTCCTGGGTTCGTAATTTTTAGTTTTTCGGCAACTTTTAGACGCGCGACTGGGTCGCCGACAACTACTAGTTCAGGCTTAAAACTTTGAGCCTGCGCGACAACTTCATCGACCGACGAATTTGCGCTCAGCGCTACGACTTGAAATTCACCAGAATCACCGGAGGCTCGAACAACATCTAAGGTTTGCTTGCCGATTGACCCAGTAGATCCGGCAATCGCAACGCGCACCACGGCTCAACTAGTCCAAGGAGTTAGCACCAGCGTGATGTAATAAATAAATGGCAGGGCGAACAACATGCTGTCAAAACGATCAAGTGCCCCACCGTGTCCACGAATCACAGTTCCGAAATCTTTGATATCCATGTTGCGTTTAAACATTGATTCGGTCAAATCACCAATCGGCCCAACGATCGAAATCACAAATGCAATCACCAACCATTCGCTGAGTTTTGTCCAAGTTCCGCTTTGTAGGCCAACCGCAATCACAGCAACAAATGTGCCAATCGCGCCGCCAACAAAACCTTCCATTGTTTTTGATGGACTAATCCACGAACGAAGAGGTGTGCGCCCTGTGGCTGCACCTACGAAATATGCCGCGGTGTCATTGGCGATGATGCCAATTACCAAGATGAACAAGGTGTCGGTGCCAATGTTTTCAAAGCCTGGCCCAGAATTTGAGAGTCGCAAGATGAGTGCGCCATATGAACCGAAAAGTCCGATCCATACCAAACCAAGAAGTGTCAGGCCCAAGTTTGGCACTGGCCCACTTTCTACAGAGTTTGCGCCAATAAAACTGATCGCTGCGGCGACAAATGCGAACACGAACACCAATGGCAAAGCGGCGTCACCTATCCAATACGCGGCAAGTGGTGCAGCAACACAACCGACAACGCCAACGATTAGTGCGGGTTGATAGCCGGTTGTTGAAGCCTGAGTGAAAAATTCAACCGCGGCCAGACCGAGCACCAAAGTCAACAGAATTATCACCGCAACTGGGCCGACCAAAATTGCTGCGATAAACACGGCTGCCAACAATGCACCGACAGCAGTGGCAGTTGGTAAGTCTCTCTGAGCTGACGAAGACATACGCGCGCCGGTGTTTGTGCGTGCCGCTGCAGTTCGAGGCCTTGGTCGTGGCCCGGTGCCTGAATCACTGCGATCACTTGGCCGCGCACGACGAACTTGCGTTGGTCGCACAGTTTGCGAACTACCCGTTTCGTCGCGGCGCAACGAACCGCTCACATCGCGTCGAGGCAA
>RFMT01000138.1 GCA_009927565.1 Acidimicrobiia bacterium | reverse complement strand
CGCAGCGGGGCAGGTAGTGGCACCTCTACGCAAAATTGCCGGCGCTGAGATTATCCCTGTCGATAGCGAGCATTGTGCAATACATCAATGCTTGCGAAGTTCTCAAAATAGCGCACGTGATCTTTCGCGACTGTTGTTGACGGCCAGCGGCGGGCCATTTCGTGGCCGATCTGCAAAGTCGCTCGCCAATGTCTCGGTTCAAGATGCATTGCAACATCCAACTTGGTCAATGGGGCCAAAGATCACAATCGATTCATCTACTTTGATGAACAAGGGCCTTGAGGTGATCGAGGCACATGAACTTTTTGGCGTAAGTTACGACGCGATCAGTGTTGTGGTGCATCCACAGTCGATTGTGCATTCAATGGTTGAGTTTCGCGACGGAGCAACGATCGCGCAACTTTCAATGCCTGACATGAAGTTGCCGATTGCGTACGCGCTTGAATATCCGAATCGATCCGCCAACAGTTTTGGGGCCATCGACTGGGCTGAACTTTCTCGACTTGATTTTGAAAAACCCGACCGTGACACATTTCGCTGTCTCGACTTGGCTTACCAAGCAGGGCGAATTGGCGGTACGGCGCCTGCGTGGTTGAGTGCCGCCAACGAAATCGCAGTTGAAACTTTTTTGGCTGGAAGCGTGAAATGGAATCAAATTGCCAGCATCATTGAATCAACCATGCAACACCATGATGGTCAAATACCTTCAACGGTCGAGGATATTTTAGAAGCAGACCGTCTCGCGCGCGCATGGGCGACGAAGATTTCTAGCAATACCAAGGAGATGCAAGTTTGAGTTCTCGCGACGGCAATTTTTATACGAAGTTTCGCAACGAGATTGCTGCTGGTGGGGCAACAGAGGCATCACAAAATCAAAACAACAAGTTCACCACTGCAGCAACTTCGATAATTGTTATTGGCCTGCTTACGTGGTTGGGCGTGAAGAACCCGTGGTCACTTGTGTTTGTGTCTGGTTTGATCGTCTCGGTTTTTCTGCACGAAGTTGGTCATTATTGGACGGCGCGTCGCAGTGGCATGAAAGTAACTCAGTTTTATATGGGTATGGGGCCGCGTATTTTTAGTTTTCAACGTGGCGAAACTGAATTTGGTTTGCGTGCACTACCCGTCGGCGCATTCGTGCGCATTGTTGGTATGAACAATTTGGATGAATGTGATCCTGAAGATGAGCCTCGAACGTATCGTCACCAGTCGTATCCGAAGCGAATGCTTGTCATCACGGCAGGCAGTCTGATGCACATGATTATCGCCATTGTGTTGTTCGTCGGTGTTTATGCGACCGCGGGTCGTTTTGGTGACACGGGCAAACTTTTAATTTATGGCGCACCAGCAGTCGATTCGCCTGCGGAGAAAATTGGTCTTCGAGACGGAGATCAGATTCTGGCTGTCGGCGATTCAAAAATCACATCTCGGCGCGAGTTGATCTTGGCGATTTTGGCCAATAAGCCCGGTGACACGGTTGAAATCACAATTTTGCGTGATGGTCAAAAGCAAATTGAGCAAGTCGTATTGGCCAATAACCCAGCAAATCCTGACCTCGCATTTTTAGGCGTCTCTTCTGACTCATATGCATACGTTCGACAAAACGTCTTAAACGCGCTTGGTCTTGGTTTAGTAGATGTTGTTACGACAGCGCGCGATTCTGTAGGTGGACTTTTCGTTGTACTCAACCCGTCAAATGTTTTTTCGAACGTCGTAGCTGATGAACCCGACATGATGACTCGGCCAACAACTGTTGTTGGAGCAAGCCAATTTGGCGGCGAAATAGGCCGTAGTGAAGGCATCAAAGGCGTGCTGATGCTTTTGGCGAGCGTGAATATTTTTGTTGGTGTTTTCAACATGTTGCCCTTGTTGCCATTTGATGGCGGTCATGCGGCGATTGCGACTTATGAGCGCCTGCGCTCGCGCCGAGGCAATGTTTATCGAGCAGATGTCGGCAAGATGATTCCGGTGGCGACGACCGTTGTGGTTTTGCTCGTAACGTTGATGTTTGCGGGTCTTTACCTAGACATAACCAGCCCGCTTGGATGATCAGATAACAATAACTTTGATGACTCGGGCGCTGACATGACGAACAATAATTTGACAAACTACCCACGCAAAAAGACTCGCCAGATACAAGTTGGCAAAGTTTCTGTTGGTGGAAATGCGCCAATCAGCGTGCAGTCAATGACAATCACAAAAACATCTGATGTTGAGGGCACTTTGCAGCAGATTTATGCGCTTGCTGCAGCGGGTTGCGACATTGTGCGTTGCACATGCAACGATGCCGCCGCGGCCGAAGGTTTGGCCAAAATTGTTCCGAGGTCACCAGTGCCGATCATCGCCGACATACATCATCAATATCGCATGGCTTTGGCGGCACTTGAGGCGGGTGTTCACGGTTTGCGTCTAAACCCTGGCAATATTCGAAAGCCTGAACACATCAAGGCCGTGGCGTCTGAAGCGCGCGATCGCAACGTGCCGATTCGAATTGGTGTCAACGGGGGTTCTTTAGATTCAGACCTCTACGAAAAACATGGTGGACTTACCGCCCAGGCGATGGTTGAGTCAGCCCAACAAGAACTGAAATATTTTGAAGAAGTTGACTTCGATTTGGTGAAAATTTCAGTCAAAGCATCAAATGTGCCGCTGATGGTTGAGGCATATCGAATGTTGAGTGAGATAACAGATTTTCCGCTTCATCTCGGCGTCACAGAAGCAGGTCCTTTGCCAGGTGGTTTGATCAAGGCGACAGCGGGTATTTCGACGTTGCTTCTCGAGGGCATCGGCGACACGATTCGCTACAGCCTTACTGCCGACCCAATCGAAGAAGCGCGCGCAGGGCGACAATTGCTCGAGTCACTTGGTTTGCGCGAGCGAAAAAATGTTGACCTGATCGCTTGTCCGAGTTGTGGCAGAGCAGAAGTCGATGTGATTGAAATTGCCAATCGCGCGCAATCGGCCTTTGCAGACAAAAAATTGCCACTTCAAATTGCAGTCATGGGGTGTGTCGTCAACGGCCCGGGTGAGGCTCGCGAAGCCGACCTAGGCATTGCTGCGGGCAACAAACGCGGTCACTTGTTCGTCAAAGGTCGCAATGTCGCCGTAGTGCCTGAAAGCGAAATGGTTGAAGCATTAGTTGAGTGGGCAACTTTTATTCATGAACATGGCACCGACGCCGCTCTGAAACGGGTCGACACAACAATTGCCGAGCGCGAGGCAGCAAAAGACCGCAACGTAGCGTTAGCCGAAAAAGGCGATGACGCAAATCATGATCACGAGCGGATCGTCGAAATTCGCCGCACGGTCTCAGAGAAGTAATTTGCTAGATAATTAGCTGGACGCAAACAACTGGCCGTGGCTATGTTGAAGCGCGGTGGGCAAGCGCAACAACTGACGCTTGGTGATTGTCGGCACTTTTTTGCGCACGACGAGACATTGATGCGTCTGGGCTACGAGCCCAAATGTTGCGCAGCGGTCAATTGCGCGCTCGAGTGAGCCAGAACCATGGCGAAACGCTAGACCTAACGCTGCAGCAGTGTCGTTTAGGTCTATGCAATAGCCATTAGGGAAGACCTCAAGTTCGCGCGACATATAGCGCAACACCCATGTCGCACTCGGGCCGATAACACCAAGCCAATATGTTTCGACATAGTCACTGCAAGCGTCGAAGCCTGATGTTGTGAGAACTGGGTCGACCCACTCAGAGACAAAGATTTCTGAGTTTGTAAAGTCGCACGAGTTATTAGCCATACCTTGTTGTGTGCGGAAATTTGAGAATGTGGCTTTTTAACGTGCAAGATTTTATAAAAGCAGACAGAATGGGCCGGTGACCGACGAATCTCAAAAGCAAGCCGTTGAATACGCGAAGCAACTAGTTGCGGCGAGTTCGAAGATCACAGTTCTAACAGGTGCTGGCATTTCTACAGATTCGGGCATTCCAGATTTTCGTGGACCAAATGGTTTGTGGACCAAGAATCCAGACGCAGAGCGAGCAGCCACGCTTCAGTTTTATCTTCAAGACGCCGAACTGCGCCAGCGTTCGTGGCAGAATCGACTGAAATGGATCAACAACAATCCTCAACCTAATGACGGTCATCGGGCGCTAGTAGAACTCGAACGTCGTGACGCTCTTTTGGCGATCGTCACTCAAAACGTCGATGAGTTGCATCAGCGAGCGGGTCATGACCCTAGAAAAGTGTTTGAAGTGCACGGCACTTTGCATCGCACATGTTGTTGGGGGTGCAAAGATCGCCGGCCCATGACCGAGGCACTTGCACGAGTTCAAGCAGGCGAACCTGACCCAAAATGTGAACTCTGCGGGGGCATTCTCAAAAGTGACACGATTTTGTTTGGTCAGTCGCTCGATCAAGATGTAATGCAAAAAGCAATGCAGGTCAGCAGCGAGTGCGATGTATTTTTGGCCGTTGGCACCTCGCTTTCGGTTTTTCCGGCATGCAACACGCTGCCTCGCGCAAAGTCGTGCGGCGCAAAGATCGTTATCGTCAACGGCCAACCGACTGAGATGGATATGTACGCCGACGCAATCGTCAATGCGCCAATATCCGAGGTTCTGCCACAAATCTGTGGCGTCGTTAAATCTTGACAAAAACGGTAGGGTATTGATATGTCAAGTTTTCGTGAACTTCTTGCTGCGGCTAAGTCAGAAATTCAAGAGGTTGACACCCAGGTAGCAAGTGAAAAAATCGCAGCCAATCAAGTTGTCGTTTTGGATGTGCGCGAACCAGACGAGTTTGAACAAGGCGCAGTAAAGAATGCCGTTCACATACCGCGGGGACATCTTGAAGCGCAAGTCGAATCAAAAATTGTCGACAAGAATTCTCCGGTAATTGTCTATTGCGCAGGCGGGGTACGAAGTGCGTTTGCCGCCAAAACTTTGCAAGAACTTGGCTACACAAATGTCTTGAGCATGGCCGGTGGTTTCGGCAAATGGAAAGACGAGGGTCGCGAATGGTCGACCCCAGTGCAACTTTCGACAGAGCAGCGCAATCGTTATCAGCGTCATGTGTTGTTGCCAGAAGTTGGGGTCGAGGGTCAGGCCAAACTAGCGAGCAAAGTTTGTTGCTTGGCGCTGGCGGTTTAGGTTCGCCTGCCGCGATGTATTTGGCAGCCGCCGGAATCGGCACGATCGGCATTGTTGATATGGACGTAGTTGACGCTTCAAATCTCCAACGCCAAATTTTGCACAATTTAGATCGAGTAGGAGATCGCAAAGTTGACTCGGCGAAAAAGACGCTGACGATGTTGAACCC
>RFMT01000273.1 GCA_009927565.1 Acidimicrobiia bacterium | reverse complement strand
GACGGAGAGACTCGAACTCTCACTGGCGGCGTCCTAAGCGCCGTGCCTCTGCCATTGGGCTACGTCGGCTTGCGTATGCCTTGGGTCGTAAGAGTAGTGCTTGATATCGGTTCTTTGACATAATGTAAACCTTGACTTCAATAATGACGGCACATCAAAGCCCAAAGCGTCAGTTGGATGCTTCGGCCATGGCAGGACAGTTGGGTCTTGCCGACAAGATCGTCGATTCGCAGGCGCTTGAAAACAGCGTTGCGCTATGCGCGAAAAACAAGGTTGTATTGCCGACGTTTGCTCAGTTGGCCGACCCTTCAAAGATTGATGCCGACTATGCCAAAGGCGTCGATAAAAATGCTCCTGATGCGCGCAACTTATTTCGTGTGCATTGGTACAACAACATGCGCGGCGACCGCGTTTCGGTGCCAGACCACGTGGTGTTGCCAAGCAGTTTGACTGGTGTTGCAAGCCCGATCATCGTGATGTTCGGTGACCGGTTTCCGATGATTACTGCGCACAAGGTGTTGGCCGCGTATTCGTGTCTTGCACCGAGAATAATTACCGGGCAGTTCGACCCGAGTCGACATCGTGCGGTTTGGCCGTCGACAGGCAATTATGCGCGCGGTGGCGTGGCGATTAGTCGCATCATGGGATCGCGCGGAGTTGCAGTGTTGCCTGCGGGAATGTCCCAGGAGCGATTCGATTGGCTCGACAAATGGGTAAGTGACCCGAGCGACATCGTGCGAACGCCGGGCACCGAGAGCAATGTCAAAGAAATTTATGACGCATGCAACGAGATGGAGCTCGACCCCAAAGAATTTCATTTCAACCAATTCTGTGAATTTGGCAATCATGTCGGTCACTATGAAGTGACCGGTCGTGCATTGTCGAGTGTTTTTGAACATGTCAACAAATCGAATGGCGGCAAGTTGCGACTGGCAGCCTTCACCTCGGCAACTGGTTCAGCGGGCACGATCGGGGCGGGCGACAGGTTGAAAGATGATTACGGCACAAAAATTGTCGCGGTCGAAGCACTTGAGTGTCCGACGATGCTCGAAAATGGTTTTGGCGAACACAACATTCAAGGCATCGGCGACAAACACATACCGCTAATTCATAACGTAATGAACACCGATGTTGTAGTGGGTGTTTCAGATCGTGCGACAGATGAACTTGATGTGATGTTCAACACTGACGCTGGGTGTCGTTATTTGGTCGAACGCAAGGGCGTGCCAGTTGAAATTGTCGAGACGCTGAAACATTTTGGTTTTTCGGCAATTTGCAACGTGATTGCGGCGATCAAGACGGCGAAATTGCTCGGGCTTGGTGAAAATGACGCGTTGATCACGATTGCTACTGATGGCGCAGATTTGTATCCGAGCGAGCGAGTTAAAACTTTGAGTCGTAGATTCGGCGATTCATTCACCGAGATTGACGCCGCCGAGGTTTTTGCTGAACATTTGGCAACTGTAAATACCGACGCGATGATCGACTGCACCGAGCGAGACCGCACCCGTATTTTTAATCTTGGCTATTACACCTGGGTTGAACAACAAGACACCCCGCTCGAAGTTTTCGAAGCGCGGCGCTCACAGTCGTTCTGGCGCGATTTGCGAAAGTATTTGCCAGTCTGGGATGACCTCATCGGCGAGTTCAATCGTCGAGTTGCTGCTAAAAAATAATTGTCAATAGCGGTATTGCGACCGTGAATGCTCAAAAGCCAGTGGTGACTGGTTGGCGATGCTCTGTCTGCGGTGCTCACGTGGCGATAAGCGATATCTTTTCGTGGCGGTGTCCAAATTCGAGCGATTCGGATAGGCATCATGTGCTTGAAATCGAAAATGCGATCGCACCGCTACGTAGTAACGGTGATTCGAATCCGTTTGTTGGCTTTCAGCGATATTTGGCATGGGATGCGTTTGCTGCAACATTGGGTCTTGATTTCGATTCACGAACGAAGATCATTCGTGATCTAGATGACGCAGTAGCAAAAATAGCCGGCACCGGTTTTCGAACCACGCCGTTCTTGCGTAACGACGCGTTAAGTGATGCTTTGGGGTTCGATCAGCAGGGCGGTGTGTGGATCAAAGATGAGACACACAATGTTGCCGGTTCACAAAAAGCCAGACATTTGTTTACGCAGTTGTTGCACTTGATCGCGGTTGAAATTGTGGGTCGAGCACCTTGGCGAAATCAGAGTGAGCGACCAAAATTAGCAATTGCATCATGTGGAAACGCAGCGATTGCCGCCAGTACTTTGGCCCGAGCGGTCAACTGGCCAATTCAGGTGTTTGTGCCTGAGCATGCGGATGCGCCGACACTAAAAATTTTGAATTCGCTAAATGCGAACGTCGTGCGCTGTGCGAGGCTCGCGACGGACGCACCCGGCGATCCATGCGTGTATCGATTTCGCGAAGCAATTGTCGCTGGCGCAATACCTTTTGGTGTGCAAGGCCCGGAAAATGCGTGGTGTCTCGATGGTGGTCGCACCATTGGTTGGGAGATGGCGGTCGTCGCAGAAAACCTCGCAGGTTCGTTGTTTAGTCGGATGTTTGTTCAGGCAGGTGGTGGCGCATTCGTAACTTGCGCTGCCAATGGTTTTTTTGCCGGCGCAACTAAGCCAAAAGTGCACGCCGTGCAAACCGTAGGGTGCGCGCCATTGGCTCGTGCTTTTGAGATTGCGCGCAAGACCGGTGGTGCGCGAAATGCCGGAGGCAGATGGTCGCAGTGCATGTGGCCATGGGAGACCACGCCAGTCTCGCTTGCCGACGGAATTTTGGATGACGAAACATACGACTGGGTCGGTGCGTTGAACGCGATGGCTGATAGTGGTGGATGTCCGGTGGTCGCGAGCGAAGAGCAGGTTCGGCAAAGTTTTGAAATGGCGCATCGTGTGACAAAAATTGACGTCAGTCCGACTGGGGCCGCCGGGCTTGCGGGGTTGTTAGAAATGCGCCGAGAGATTGCAGACGACGAGCGTGTGATTGTTATTTTTAGCGGCGTCCGTCGGCAATAGTTGTGAGCGCACTAGCCTGCAAGGCATGTCAAATATTCTTCCTGTAGCCCTCGAGGGCGGATTCGATGCACGCAGCGATATCTTCGTGCGACTTCTC
>RFMT01000320.1 GCA_009927565.1 Acidimicrobiia bacterium | reverse complement strand
AAGAGTCGAGTAATCATGCTTGGCACTGATGTGAATGACGAGATTGCCAATCAGGTGTGCGCTCAGTTGTTGTTTCTCGAAGGCGAAGACCCGAAGGCTGACATTTGGCTATATGTAAATAGTCCCGGTGGTTCGGTGACTGCAGGTATGGCGATTTACGACACGATGCAATTCGTTTCGTGTGACGTCGCCACAGTGTGTTTGGGTTTAGCCGCTTCGATGGGTCAGTTCTTGTTGACTGCTGGTGCTGCCGGCAAACGATATACATTGCCAAATGCGCGGATCATGATGCACCAACCGCTTGCCGGTCTGCGAGGTCAGGCGTCGGATATTGCGATTCAAGCCGAACAACTTGCTTACACAAAGTTGAGCATGGCAAAACTTACAGCCCATCACTCTGGTCGAAAACTTGAAGAGATTCAGGCTGACTCAGAGCGCGACCGTTGGTTTACGGCCGAGCAAGCCCGCGATTATGGTTTGGTCGACAAAGTTATTGTCAAGCGCGGAGAAATTCGCTAACGACAGTTGGCTGTTACGGGGTTGGGCCGACGCTCAGCCCGGTTGATATATCGACGCCGCAAGTTTCACGAATCCACTGCGCTGATGCGTCGGCGGCTTTTTGTGTTGAATAAGACATATCTATTACTGCTTGCACACTTTCGGCATCGTTCGGGTTGGCGCGAGAGGCGACCGTTAGCAGTTCGGTGAGCGATTTCCAGTCGTCTTCGATTGCCAGTGGCGCTACTTTGGCGAGTCGCTTGTAACGATCAAGCATCTGTGAAACTTCGGCTGGTGTTGCAGTCGGTTTAGTGATTTCGGGAACTTCGAGATCTAGCTGTCGACAGAAGTTTGTCGCAGTTCGAGGTGTTTCTGCGCATGCACTGGCGAGCGCCGTAAACGTGAAGACTGTTGCGGCGACGCGGGTTGCCAAGCGGGTTTGACGACGCACACATTGGCGAAACGAATTAGTGCCCATGTTGTTATAAAAAGTCATTGCGCTCAAGTATCTCAGGTTGATCATTGAATTTGGCGTCATGTCGCACGTTTTTCGCAGCATCAAAAATTTAAGCCGAATTACAAGTCGAAAACATAGAAGGAAGTAAAAGTGTTTGCATCAGTTAGGTCGGCCACTTTGTTGGGTGTGCGTGGTTCGCGGGTTGATGTCGAAGTACACGCAGGCATCGGCTTGCCAGGCTTTACGGTTGTTGGGCAACCCGACGAAGTATGTCGCGAGAGTCGCGATCGAGTTAGGGCTGCGTTGCTATC
>RFMT01000356.1 GCA_009927565.1 Acidimicrobiia bacterium | reverse complement strand
AGCAGGCTTGCCTTGGCCGACGCGACGAGTGACGGTAAATCTTGCGCCGACTGGCGACCGAAAGTCAGGGGCGTGTTTAGATTTGGCGATCGCAATTGGTTTGTTGGCCGCACAAGAAATTGTCAGCGTCGATGTCTTGTCTGAATTTGCGTTTATCGCCGAGTTGGGTCTAGATGGTTCGTTGCGACCATTGCGTGGAGCTACGCCCCTCGTATTGGCATTGACTGATCGCACGACAATTGTTGCGCCTGAAAACTTTGTCGAAGCAAATGCGGCAACGCCCGGCATTGTGTTTTGCGCTCAAAACATTTTCGATGTGGTTGAGTGCCTGGCCGGGCGCGCCGAATGGCAACGCGAAGGCACTGACAGCAGTTTGATAGATACGCATAATCGCCGTCGCGACAATCGTTCTCACAACTTGACGGCTAGTGCGAGTGCCGGGCGTGTGAGTGCACTAGATATGGCTGATGTTCAGGGGCAGCCTGTGGCGCGACGCGCACTTGAAATTGCCGCGGCGGGCGCACATCATTTGTTGCTGGTTGGTCCACCCGGGGCAGGTAAAACTATGTTGGCCGAGCGTCTTGTCGGTCTCTTGCCACCGTTGAGCGATGAAGAAGCGATTGCTACAACGATGATTCACTCTTCTGTTCATCTCGAATCGCCAAATGCAGGCCTAATTCGTCGTGCGCCATATCGGGCGCCACATCATTCTTCGTCGATGGTGTCGATGGTTGGTGGCGGTACGGCACTGATGCGACCTGGCGAAATCTCACTTGCCAGCAACGGGGTTTTGTTTCTCGACGAGCTCGGCGAGTTTGCGCCGTCGGTGCTTGATGCGTTGCGCCAACCTCTTGAGCAGGGCATAGTTCGATTGGCGCGAGCCCGAACAAGTGTCGTGATGCCAGCGAAGTTTTTACTCGTCGCAGCGACGAATCCGTGCCCTTGTGGTGAAGGCTCGCCAGGGGCTTGCACATGTGACGATTCGGCGCGAGCCAGATATCTACGAAGATTTTCTGGGCCGTTACTCGACCGATTTGATTTGCGTGTTGCCGTGTCGCGACCAAAAACCGATGAACTAGTTAGCCCACAGCGTGGTGAATCGACTGCAGATGTAGCCGACCGTGTTGCGGCTGCACGTGAACTTGCATTTTTCAGGTCGGGTTGCGCCAACTCGGCCTTGAGTCGCGAACAGTTGGATCTTGTAGCACCGTTATCAAGAAGCGCAGAAAAACGATTGCGTCGAGAACTTGAGGATGGTCGATTGACGGGTCGTGGATATCACCGTGTTCGCCGTGTCGCACGAACAGTCGCAGATCTTGACGGTGCGCCCGACGTTGTCAATGATGAGCATTTGAACCTTGCGTTGATGATGCGAGTTGATCTTGCATCAGGTTTGCGTGCGAGAGAGTTGCAGTTTTAACGATGAGCGTCGTCGCACAGAAATTCTTAGATGATGACCACCTAACGGCCGCAGCGTTGACGGCGCTACCCAAAATCGGACCCAAGCGATTGTCAACTTTGCTCAAATATCACGACCCACAAACTGCATGGGCTGTGGTGCAGGGTCGAGCAAAGCCACATGAAGTAGTCGCCGCACTGATGCAAGAGAGCGGTCTTGGTGCGATGTGGCGGGCGAATGCGACTCGCGACTTGCAAGAGCAGATTCTGGCACGATGCAAAAAAGCGAGCATTCATGTTGTGCTTTACGGCGAGTCGAGTTATCCATCGTGCTTAAAAAATGATCTGGCACCACCAGCAGTTTTGTTCTATTTAGGTGATTTGTGCGCGCTCAATGCTCGACGAGTCGGCATGGTCGGTACGCGTAGTGCAACTGCATCAGGCAGATATTTTGCATCGCACCTTGCATTTGAGTTGACCCAAAACGGAGTATCGGTTGTTTCTGGTTTGGCGCGAGGTATCGATGCCTGGGCTCATCGTGGCGCGCTTCGCGCACGTGAAAAGAACCACGGCGAAGAGATGCAAAAATCAAAATCTGCATTTGGTGAACTGGCGCCGCCTGTTGGTGTTGTCGCATCGGGGCTTGATTATGTGTATCCAAAAGAACATGGTGATTTGTGGCGACAAGTTGCCCAATCAGGTGTGCTTTTGAGTGAGTCGTCACCTGGGTCGCCGCCCGAGGCTTTTCGGTTTCCGTTGCGCAACAGAATTTTGGCGGCACTAAGCGAAGTGTTGGTTGTTGTCGAGAGTCGAGACAAAGGTGGATCAATGATCACTGTCGACGAAGCGCAAAAGCGCGATATCACGGTTCTTGCAGTGCCGGGCTCGCCAAGAAACATTGCCTCAGTGGGCACAAATTTGCTCGTGCAACAAGGTTGCTTGCCGGTAGTTGGTGTTGACGATGTATTGGTTGCGCTTGGCTTAGACAATCGGCGCGCCAACACTGCTTCGTTTGACCCCCGACCGAGGCTTTCTGAACAAGATGCACATCTTGTTGCCGTCATGGTCGGTGCACCATTTTCGTTAGACGAATTTGTCATTCGTACTGGCGTGCCACTTTTAGAAGCAGCAATTTCTCTTGGTCGTTTAGAGGCCTTGGGTTGGGTGGTCAATAACTCGGGGTGGTGGGAAGTAATCGAATTCGGGTAGCGACACACTCAAAGAGATACCGTTATGACTGTTATGGCGGCGGGGTGGAATATCGACGACTTTATTGGCTCAATGACGGCAGCCTCTGCGCATACGACCAGTGCTTATGCCAGTGACGTTAAACAATTTGCCGAATGGGTCTCGCGACAGAAAGTCACTTCGCCAAAAAATGTGACGCGCGAAATGGTTCGACAGTATTTGAGTTTCTTGACCACGAATCGTCAAGCCAAGCGCAGTGTCACTCGCAAACTCGCAGCGATTCGCAGGTATTTCGCCTGGCAAGTGCGAAATAAATCGATCAAGTCTGACCCAACGGTTGGTGTTCGAACACCATCGGGCACGGGTCGATTGCCCAAAGTTTTGACCAAAGAGCAACTCAACGCATTGTTGACGTGCAACGACCCCGAAGTGCCAGAGTGGAAGTCGACACGCGACACTGCTGTGATCGAGTTGCTTTACGGCAGTGGCCTTCGAGTGAGCGAACTTTGTTCGCTCGATGTTGACAGCATTGATGCTCGCAACAATACGGTGACGGTGATGGGCAAGGGCTCAAAAGAGCGACGCATTCCGGTTAGCGAGCCGAGTATTGGTGCGGTGAAAAGTTGGGTCAAATTGCGTCGAGAAGTTGTCGACGAAGAGCGCGAGTCAGCGGCGTTATTTTTGAACTCACGCGGCGGGCGATTGGCGCCACGCGATGTGCGAAGAATTATTGATGAAAGAGCACTTACTCCAACTCATCCGCACGCCTTGCGGCACACGTTTGCCACTCATCTACTCGACAACGGTGCAGATTTGCGTGCAGTGCAAGAGTTGCTCGGACATTCTGACGTAGCAACAACGCAGCGGTATACACAAGTGAGCAAAGAGCGCCTGAAATCTGCCTATGGTGCGTCGCACCCACGCGCATGAATGCACTTCCTGTTCGTTTAACAATTGACCAAGCGTGGGAAAAGTGGCACGCGCGAAAAGATCCGCTCGCGCGCGAGTGGCTTGTCGTTCACTATGCCTCTTTGGTCAAGTTCGTTGCAGGTCGACTTGCGGCAGGTTTGCCAAAGCGAGTCGAGATTGGTGATCTCGTAAGTTCTGGCGTGTTTGGCTTGATGAGCGCAATTGATCGCTTCGATCCGGCGCTGGGTTTCAAGTTCGAGACTTATGCGATACCTCGAATTCGTGGCGCAATATTAGATAGTTTGCGATCACTCGATTGGGTGCCGCGCAGCGTGCGCTCAAAGGCCAGAACGGTTGAAAACGCAATCTCTGACTTAGAACACGAGTTGAAACGCGCGCCAACTGACGAAGAGTTGGCCGTAAAGCTGAAAATCAATAGCAGTGATCTTGAAACTTGGTTGACCGAAATTGCATCAAGTGCGGTTGGTCCGCTTGACCACGTTGTTGCCGACAACACACCCGCATCTACACATGGTGGCGCGTCGTATGTGCCGAGCCCAGACGCTGTTGTCGAGGCATCTGAGTTGCGAAAAATAATGCGAAGCGAAATTAAGCGACTTCCTGAACGAGAGCGAACAGTATTAGTTCTGTATTACGAAGAAAATTTGACGCTCGGCGAAATCGGCGATGTGCTCGGTGTGACCGAGAGTCGGGTGTCGCAGATTCACACCAAGGCTGTGTTGCAGTTGCGCTCGCGTCTTGCTGCTGCAGACGTCGCTTAAGCCAACTGCGCGTCAAAATCTCGTCAAGCATTTCGGCGTCTTTATTGGCGACGCTGCTCATCTCAGTGATTTGTGTTTCACCAACTGTTGCTGCATCGTGTTTGATGCGAAGCCCGGTTGCCAACTTTGACACTGATCTAATAGTCGACTTCTTCCGGGCACCTAAATGCGAACAATGCTCGGGTAATCGTGGCATCGAAATGCAGACACAACGCGGTCAGGCAATAATTGCAGTGGCCGATGGCATAGTTAGCTTTCGTGGTGAAGTTAATCGCACAAAATATCTTGTGATTTTGACTTACGACAATCTTCGAATCACATATGGCAAGATCAGCGCTAGCAATGTGCGCGCTGGCGACCGAGTATCGGCCGGACAACAAATCGCTGAGTCGGGTGAGAGGCTCTATTTTGGTATTCGCCAAGTTGTCAATGGTGTCGTGCAATATCTAGACCCAATGGTCTTTTTGGCGACAAATAGAAGTAGTGCACGACGTGCAGTTTTGATCAGCAGCGATTTGACTAGTAGCCAGACTGGCTTGGCAGGCATCAAAAATCCTTTGAATTCACAGTGCTGAATGATGTGCCTTACCGCTAGAATTTCGGGGCTAGTTAAGTAAT
>RFMT01000400.1 GCA_009927565.1 Acidimicrobiia bacterium | reverse complement strand
TGATGTCAATGTGGTCACTTATGACACCAGGCTGAGTGCAGAAAATGTAATGGATATTCTTGCTGGCTACGACGTGATTGTCGACGGTGCAGATAACTTTCCGAGTCGGTACTTGTTGAATGACGCGAGCGTAAAACTTGGTATTCCGGTTGTGCACGGCTCAATTTTTAGGTTTGAAGGCATGGTCAGTGTGTTTCATCCGATACTTGGGCCTACATATCGAGATATGGTGCCCGAACCACCGCCAGCAGAGTTGGCACCGAGTTGCGCCGAGGCAGGTGTTCTCGGTGTATTGCCAGGCATTGTTGGTTCTATTCAGGCACTTGAGGCACTCAAGTTGATACTTAATTTGGGCGAACCACTCATCGGAAAAATCCTGGCGATTGATACGACCGAGATGTCATTTCGTACTTTTAAGTTGCAACGTGATCCAAAAAATGCTGTGACGCATGACAATCGAGAAAAGATTCAAATTCGTGATCTCGAAGGTGCGTGCGCACCATGGCTCACAAAATAATTTGATTGCCACCAACTACGACAGTTAGTTGAACTCGGGCAGTCCGCCCAAAGTCGTATGATTATCTAGTGCGATTTGCCATTGTCGGGGCCGGTTTTTCGGGTGCAGTGGTCGCCCGTGAACTAGTAGATGCCGGCCATACAGCCGACGTTTTTGACACCCGTGATCATGTTGCAGGAAATTGTCACACTGCGCGCCATGAGACCGGCGTGATGGTGCATACATATGGTCCGCATATTTTTCATACGCAGCACGAGCATGTTTGGCAGTACATCAATCGATTTGGCGAAATGATGCCGTATCGACACAAAGTTAAGGCCATTTCGCAAGGCACCATGTATTCACTGCCGGTTAACTTGAAAACGATCAACCAGTTTTTTGAACGCAATTTTGATGCTCAGCAAGCCGAAGAATTTATTCAAAGCAAGGCAGATGCGACAATAACCAATCCAGTCACATTTGAAGATCAAGGCTTGCGATTTGTAGGGCGAGAACTCTATGAAGCGTTCTTTGCGGGTTATACGTCAAAGCAGTGGGGGGTTGATCCGAAAGAGTTGCCTGCCAGCATTTTGGCGCGACTGCCTGTGCGATTTAACGATGATGACAGCTATTTCAACCACCCGTACCAAGCGATACCAAAAGATGGCTACACGCCAATTGTCGAAGCCATCTTGCAGCACGAGTCGATAAACCTTCATCTCGGCACGCGTTTTGACCCCAATTCGCATCGTGAGTTCGGTGAGTTTGATCATGTCGTGTGGACTGGCCCGATCGATGCTTTTTTTGGTTTTGAATTTGGTCGACTGGGCTATCGCACTCTTGATTTTGTGCCAGAAGTTTGCGATGGCGATTATCAAGGGCACCCGGTGGTCAACTATTGCGATGCTGATGTGCCATACACGCGAATTACCGAACACAAGCATTTTGCGCCATGGGAAAAACATTCACGAACAGTTGTTTATCGTGAGTTTTCTCGTCTCTGTGGCGAGTCAGACACGCCGTATTATCCGATTCGTTTGGTCAAAGAAAAAGAACAGTTGTTGAATTATGTGCAGCTTGCTCGCGACGCAAAAAGAGTCACGTTTATTGGCAGGCTTGGCACCTACCGTTATTTAGATATGGATGTGACAATTCACGAAGCACTACTGGCATCTAAGGCGATGCTCGAATGTCTTGCGAATCAACGGCCTTTGCCCAGTTTCTCGATTGATCCGATGGCCTGAGATGAAGATGTTTTTATTGCAGTCGATGTCCTTGCCTCGTGCCGAGACGACCGAGCCGTTGCTTTATGTGCGAACTCTCGGCGAAGTTCAAGTCTCGGACACGAGCACGATCTTGCATGCTGGCGCCGAACTAAGTTTTGACACTTCGTTCGGCGTATTCGCTGCTGGTCGATGGCGCCGTCTAACCACGATCAAAAATCTCTCGGCAGCAGTTTTTGCAACTGGTTCGGGTCGAATCGAAATCATTGGTGTTGAAACGAGGTTTTTTGGCACGAAGTTTGCTGAAAAAATAGTTGCGTCAACGGGCATCGCGACAAGCGGCAAGACAATTGTCGAAGTGCCGAATTTTACTGACGAAAAATATGGCAGTTTTTATGTGCGAGTAAGTGCTGAACAAACTGATGTTGTCATTAGCAGAGCCGAGTGGACTACAACCACAGATGTTGCGCGCGAAATCAAACTTTCGC
>RFMT01000343.1 GCA_009927565.1 Acidimicrobiia bacterium | reverse complement strand
AATGGCGACAGATCATTCGGCACTGCACGATGACTTGCGCAAGGTCAGCGAAGAAAAACCAGCCCCGTTGTCTGCAGATCTGGCAGCCGTCAAAATCACCAAGCCACGAATTAAGCCGATTCGTCTGATTGGTTTCGCCTTGGCCGTGCCGCTAGTGGGTGGTTATATTTTGCCGAAGGCTTTGCGTCGAGATGATTTAAAGACAGCGCCGATTGATTCTCGCGCAGTTGGCTTGGCAACTCGATATAACCGAATTTTGTATCGCCACGACAGGTTGCCCGAAGGATTTGTTGTCGAGCGCGACTCGCGTCGATTCTTTGCTTTATTGCGTGAAGTTTGCGTGGTGACAAAAGATATTGCTCTAAATTACCGGCGACTTAAGCGCGAGTATCGCGATGCATACCCGATGCTTGTCAGCGACGAAAGTTGGCAGAAGCGATTTAGTAGTTAGTTTTATTTCGCGAGCGTTGCACTCGCGGCGAGCAGAGAAAGCCAAGTGGTGCGATCGATCACGCCTGTTTGCTTTAGACCGACACTCTTTTGAAACCGCTTGAGTTGTTTGGCAGTACCAGAACCAAAGATGCCATCGGCTTTCATTTTGATTTTTAGAACTCGGGAGAGTGCTGTTTGCGCGGTCGCAACCGAGGTGTGGCGTGATTTTTGACTGAGTTTGAAAGTGGTCGGGTCGATGCCCAGAAGGCTGAGCACGGTTGCGTCGGCAACGCCGTCGACTGGAAGACCATTCAGTTCTTCGATCTTGCTCACTGCACCTGCGGTGCCTTTGCCATAGTTGCCATCAGTTGACAGTTTTTGTTTCTTTTTCAAGCCGAGAGCCGTGTTTAATGCTGATTGCAGTTGCGAAACTGGCTCACCTCGGTTGCCCTCCACTAAAGGCACTGCCAACGGCAAAATGCTCTCAGGGTTTGGCGTGATTAGACCTTGCGCGCGTAATTCGTCTAGCTGCTTGCGCAAAAATAAACTGAACTCGGCGCGCCCCGTTGCGGTTAAATGCACGTCGTCGCTGAACCAGCGTGATGCCGATGGGTCGCTGCTGGCTGCATTCCAGTCAAGAACTGAAACATTCGGGTTAGTTTGCGCAGCCGCACTAAGTGCGGCGTTTGATAGGGCATAGTTTTGTGACGAGCGGCGAGTCGAGAGGTTAACGAAGACAATTCGTTGCACGTTGCGGGCGTTCAGGGCGTTGATGACCGCAGCCACGTCACCAGCCATCGTGTTTGGGTCGTCGTTGTATCCCAATTGGACGATTGCAATTTGTGGAAACTGCTCGGCACTAAGTGAATTGACAACACCGATTGCATCGGGCAGACCTTTGTCTGGGGTAACGCAACTTGGTCCGACCATGCAGCGGTTCGCAAGTGCTTGAAAATTTACCGATGGATACGCAGGTGAAACTATTGCTGAGAATTCTGTGGCGATGCTCTGACCGATTGAGTCGCCAACGAACAACATTGAACCAACAACCCCGGCTTCGAGTGGCGCGCCAAAAACTGGTGTCGCACCGAACCATGGTGCGGGCAAACCAAATGTTGTTCTGAATGCCCAACCTGAAACTTTGACTGAACCTGAGGTGCCGGCGATCGTGACCTCAAGTGTGTAGCCACCGAAGTCACCACCGAGACCATCATTTGTTGTTGTGATCGAAGTGAGAACGCCCACTTGAGGATATTTGGCGACGATTTGCGCCGCAGAAAACGCACGGGTCCAGAGCATTAGCGAACTGTTTGCAGCGATATCGCCTTCGTCAACGAGCGCTGGAAATTCTCCACCTGCGGTTCGGCCACCGTTAGATGAAGAGAATTCGGTTCTGACGACGTTGCCTTTTGAATTTCTGATTACGACACCAGTTGTTTCAGCAACGGCGCGATCGGTGTTTGCACTTTCAAGAACCGTTGGCGAGGCATTCACCGAAGTCCGTAACGCAGCACCCCCATAAACCTGGCAGTCTTGAGTATCGCAAGTCTTGGCCAAGCCTGCGTATCGATTTTCGGTAACTGAGTATGATCGAGCGGCAACGGCTTGTGCACGAAGAGCGTTCATTCCGGCACCACCGGCTGTGTCACCCCAAGATGCAGGTGATTCGCGAGGCACGACACCGCGAAGGTAGTCGTCAAGACGAGCAATGTTGATGGTGCGGTTTTCGTTTTTTGTGTTGTTCATCGCACGAACAATGCCGCGGTAGTAACGAACTTGATTTGCGTTGGCTGTTCTAGGTTCACAAAGACCAACAGTGTCGAGGGCTGAAGCGCCTGGGTCTTGGCTTGAGTTGGTGACAAAAGATGCTGTGTCGTTGAATTCGCCGATCAATGTGAAGCCTGCAGCTTCTGGTGAGTCAGATTCATTGAGGCACTTTCGTTCGCCGGAACCCCATACTTGATAGACGCGTTGCGCACCAGATTTTTCGCGCGCGACCATGCTGGTAAATCGGCGACCCTGGTCTGGGTCTTCGAGTAGGCGCATTGTGCCCGAATCTGAAACAACGCCGGTCTGCTTGTTGTTCATCGCACTAAGCCATGTAGTCATTTCTTGGTTTGGCGCTTCGAGATTTGATCGAGAATTGCCAGTAGCGCCGCCGTAATAAAAGTCGAGAATTTGCTCCCACGACCAGCCGTAAACCGTTGCCCAGCCGTATGCGCCGTATTGGCTTAGGCCCCGACCGTGACCAAATCCGCGTCCGTAGATAATGACGCCGCCCGGCAGTTGTCCTTCTTCGGCTTGTGCGATCTGTACAGGTGCGAGCCCGACGACGAGTGCTGCCGTGCAAACAAATGCGGCAATGCGTGATTTAAACGAGATTAGGGGTATGCGCATAGAGAATTTGAACTCCCTCGCCCGCCCGAACAGTCTACTGGAAGTTAGGCGACAACTTCAGTCGCTGGAAGTGTGTCTCGTTGCTGCACAACGACACCAATCAGCACAAAACTAATGCCTATTAAATCTGTGATACTTGGCACCTGATTTAAAAATAACAACCCAAAAAAAGTTGCCGTCACTGGAAGCAGTGCGAGAAGTACAGAAAATCTTCGAACTGGAATGCGTCGCAGCGTGAACTGATCAATGCCGTAGCCAATTGCATTCGACAAAATGCCAACTAAGAAGCAAGTTGCAAGAATCCACGGTGCGCTGAATGCTGGACCACTTGATGGCGCGCCGAATGGAGCAATGAAAACTGCGCCAATTAATAGACCTACGCCGAGGCCAGAAACGCCGCGATCAAAACTTGCAACCTTTGACCCGATCACGATGTAAAGCGCCCACATGATTGAAGCCAGAAAAATAAAGAGCAACCCCAAGGGCTCGTTGCCAAGTTCGAGGCCAGACAAGATAACTACGCCGACCATAGCCAAGATCAAGGCGACGGCATTGCGGCTCGTGCGGGTGCGAAGTGCAGCAACGGTGATTGGTCCAATAAATTCAATCGCGACGCCTTTGCCCAGATCTAGATGCTGAATTGCCAAGTAGAAAAATAGATTCATCAGCGCCGTTGATATGCCGAACAGACTGACGCTGACTAACTGTTGGCGTGACCAGCGGCCACTAGTCCTCAGCGACTTGGCCGAAAATGCGAGTAGAAACACCGCTGCACCGATGACCCGTAGCCAGGCGACGCTTGCCGGGG
>RFMT01000252.1 GCA_009927565.1 Acidimicrobiia bacterium | reverse complement strand
CTAGTTCTATGTCTAATCTCAAAACAACAATTAAGCGATTTGCGAATAAACGTTTTGATTCATTCACAAAGAATTCATTGACAACTCTTATGCCGGACGAATCTATTTCGTTTTTAGATGTTGGCGCAGCCAACGGTGCTCCACCAAGGTGGTTTGCTAGCCGCGAATTTATCGATTATTGCGCGGTCGAGCCTGACCCCCGATCAAGTGGTGAAGTACTCCAAAAAGAAACAGAATCTCGGTACAAGTCCGAAAGACTGATAACTAAAGCACTTTGGAACAAATCCGGAGAAGTTTCACTTAATCTCTGTCGCAAGGCGATGACCTCATCAATTTATGTACCGAATGATGACTTTGCAAAATTATTTCCAGATAGCAGCCGTCTCGACATCATCGAGCAAATTGCCCTACCTTGTACTACAATCAACGAAGTTACTAAAAATACAGGCTTACAATTTGACGCAATTAAGCTCGACATTCAAGGTGCTGAGTTAAACGCACTTCTTGGAGCAGAGCGCTCACTCTCCAGTGTATTGGCAGTCGAGGTTGAAGTTGAATTTTATGAGCTGTATCGCAGCCAGCCATTATTCGACAGCGTCTTTAACTTTCTTAGGTCGCAAGGATACGACCTAATTGACTTCATATCACTCTACAGGTGGTCTCCACGTGAATTCACCGGGCTTGGTCAACTGACATTCTCTGATGCTCTATTCATGCGACCTCCAGAAAAGATTGCTGCAACAGCCACTGAGTCAGAGATCAGAAAATACGCTTCAATTTGTGTCATTTATCGCCGTGGCGACATGCTCGTGAGACTAGCTTCCGCATTAGAATCTCGCAACGATCGTTCAAAACTCACAAATACAATTTCCGAAATCGGAACTGCTATTGAGAAAATGAACTTAAGGACAATAAAGCTCTTTAATTTTGCGTCAAAAGTAATCCAAGTAACAAATCCTTCTACTCGTGCCTACATGACTCATTGATGAACTTTGAAGAGTTGAGAGAACTGGTGCGGGCGCGACGCACAGACATGATGGTCGACAAAGACCGTGCGCTCGACGATGGTGTCATCGAAAAACTATGTGAGTTGGCAATGTGGGCACCAAACCACAAACTCACATTTCCGTGGATGTTTGCTGCCGTGACCGGCGAGGCGCGCGAACGATTGAGCAACTGCGTCGCAGATGCAATGGCACGCGAAGGCGACAAGCCTGAAAAGGTTGCCAAAGCCCGCACAAAATTTCAGCGTGCACCCGTGATTTTGATTGTTGGCACAGATCAAGGCGACACCCAATTACGAACCGAAGAAAACCGCGATGCAGTGTCAGCAGGTATTCAAAACATTTTGCTTGGCGCAACAGCAATGGGTTTGGCAAGTTTCTGGTCGAGTTGCCCGAAAGGCGTCAACGACGATGTGGCCAACTTTTGCAACTTCAAACTCGGCACGCACGTCACAGCGATGATTTATCTCGGTCATCCTCAACGTCAGGCACCGGTCGTCGAACGACCGCCAGCAACTATTAAATTGATTTCGAGTTAAGCCCGCGCTTTAACTTGGCTGGTAAACGCCAAATACCTCGCGCAAGACATCGCTAACTTCACCAAGAGTTGCGTTAGCCCGCAGCGCATCTTTCATCGGATAGAGCAAGTTGTCACTCTTGAGCGCCGCGCTCTTCAACGCGTCAAGTGCTTTGCTCACAGCGGCCTGATTTCGCGAAGAGCGCAATTTTGCGACGCGAGCAATCTGGCTTCGCTCTAATTCTGGGTCAACTTTTTTTGGCACAAATTTTTGTTCATCTTCGGCAGCAAACTTATTGACACCAACCAAAACCCGCGAACCATCATCGATCGACTTCGTATACGCATACGCCGATTCTTCAATTTCTCCAACTTGAAACCCTGACTCAATCGCCTGCACCGCGCCACCCATTTGCTCGATGCGCTCGATGTATTGCCACGCCAGACGCTCAACTTCGTT
>RFMT01000196.1 GCA_009927565.1 Acidimicrobiia bacterium | reverse complement strand
GGCGACGAATCTGTTCTCTGTCAGCGGCACTTGGGTCGACAGCGGCTCACTTGATCCACGACATACATGCTTAGGTTCGAATGTCTCACCAGCATTGACAATTTCAAACGTGCCGGCAGGAGCAAAAAGTCTTGCGATTTCACTCAGCGAAACCACGCGCCCCGACCAACCACTCTGGGTGGTGGCGAATTTAGCCCCAGAGTCAATAATTGTTCAAGAAGGTGGCTTACCTGCGGGCGCAATAGTTGGAGCGGCATTCAACGGCGACACAATCGTGGATGGATACAACGGCCCGTGCATTACCGACAGTGAGATTCACGAATTCGTTTTGGTGGTTTACGCAGTTGACCAGATGATCGAGTTCGTACCCGAACCACAATCGCTCGAGAGTTCAAAACTTTTGTTGACCGCAATTCAGGCATCGGCCTTCGACTCTGCCGAAACCCGATTCTTCGTTCAAAACCCATAAAAGACGCTTGCCGTCTGCCAAGATTTAGGCATAGACCAAAACTTCGCTTCCCTTCCAATCTCATTATTTGAGACCGATCTAGACGCCCGACTGGTCGGGGCAAATGACTCATTTCGCGCACTTGCGCTCGCAGGCGCACCGCTTGTGGTCGGAAGCGCACCGTGGGTGAACGCGCAACCCGCCGAACGAACTGCGGCCGAGCGTGCATGGCAACTCGCCAAGCAAACCTCATCGAACTTCAACTTTGAATTTCGATTGTGGCAACCAACTGGCGAAGTTACGTGGGTTTTGGTTTCGCTTCAGGCAAAAAAAGATAATGCAGGCCGAGTCACTGGTTACGTTGGCACCGCTCATGATGTAACTCAAGCAGTAAGCCGAAGAGTTCTTAGCGAACAATTGATCGGGCTGCTTGATGCATCACATGACGCAATTCTTGTTTTTGATCGGGCTGGTTCATTGATGTTCGCCAATGACTATGCCCAGCAACTTGTCGGCAAAAGTGAAACCCCGGGTCTCAACGACGCTGCAGTGCAAACTTTTATTCAAGCGATTCGCGATCAGATTCCACGCGAGTTAATTTCAAGTACAACCTCGAATCGATGGCAAGGCGAAGTTGGCTTTCGCGGTAACGACTCGATCATGCGCACGCTCGATGTTGTGCTGCAAATCGTGCGTGATGCGAACGGCGCAATCGAGCACTATTCGGCGATCGCACGAGACATAACTGAAGCAAAACAAACCCAAGAAGAGCTTCAACGACAAGCCACGCACGATGCTCTTACGAACTTGCCGAATCGAGTCTTGTTTCTTCGCAAACTCTCAGAGGCCCTAGATCGCTCACGAACGCTAAAACGTGGCGTTACTGTTCTCTTCGTCGACCTCGACAAACTCAAAGATGTCAACGACACGATTGGGCACGGTGTCGGTGATCAACTAATCGTGAACATGGCCAAGCGACTAGTTAGTGCCACTCGCCCATCAGATGTTGTTGCTCGAATCGGCGGCGACGAGTTCGTGATTCTCTGCGACGGTCTCGGTGACGAACAAATAGCTATGGACGTCGCCAACCGCATGCGCGCCGCCGTGACGGGTCAACAGATCTTGCAAGGATTTGAAATTGAAACAAGTGCCAGCATCGGCATCGCCATGGCGAATTCTGCATTGCTAAGCGAAATGTCCAGTGCCGATGCGGCCGTTACACTTTTGCATCACGCCGACAGCGCAATGTACCGCGCAAAGCAACGCGGTCGCGGACGCTGCGAAATGTACAGCGAAGAGATGAGCGCAAACGCGCGCGAAAAAAGTGCTCTCAGTTCACAACTTGAGCGTGCACTCGCGACTGATCAGTTGTTTCTCGTCTATCAACCAATAGTTTCGACCCACACTGGTCGCACTGCGGGCGCCGAAGCATTGTTGCGCTGGCAACACCCAGATCGCGGGGTTCTAACGCCACCAATTTTTTTGAGTCTCGCCGAAGAATCAGGCTTAATTGGACCAATAGGTGACTGGGTAACTCGCCAAGCCTGCAACGACATGCGAACTTGGCTTGATGCAGGCGCAATTGATGGTTCGTTCGTAATGCATATAAATGTCTCGGCCCGTCAACTCGGCGATGCAACTTTTGTCGAGCGCACGATGGCGGCTCTGCACGACACAATGCTCGAGCCACACCAGATCGATCTTGAAGTCACCGAAACCACTTTGCTTGACGACAAAGGCGGTGTTGTGCGCACCTTAAATGCGCTCAAGCGACATGGCGTCAAAATGTCGATCGACGACTTTGGTACAGGTTTTTCTTCTTTGGTAAACCTGCGCAACTTCGTCGCCGACTATCTCAAACTAGACGGCACATTTATTAGAGACATCGGCAACCAAGGTGCAGATGACCCGATTGTTCGCTCGGTGATTCAACTGGCGCACTCGCTAAATATGTCAGTTGTCGCCGAGTGGGTCACAACTCAAGATCAGGCGCAGCGACTTCGGCTGCTCGGATGCGACTTTGTTCAAGGCAATTTTGTCGGCGAACCGATTTTGGCCCGAGATTTTGGCACCAAAATTGTGCAAACCCGCACTAGCTAGCTCAATCAGTTAATTAGAGCCAGTTACTGCGAAGCATTAATCACCAACTTCTGGTTCTGGCGCTGGGCCGAGACCACCAAAGAATGCCAACACGGCTGCCGAGCCCTCACCCAACTTAAGAATCGAATTTCCTGCGATGGTGTCGCTATATACATCGAGCGAAAACCGACTGATATCGCCTTTGGCTGCAGGTCGCATCTTTTTCGCAAATTCTGCCAGGTCGAGATTGCTGTCTGTGATGATTGCGCCAGTCACACCGTCAAAGGCACTTGCAACCGTAAATGGGTTGGACAACACCCGGGTCAAACCAGAGTTCAGCATCGCTGCAATGAATTTTCGCTGGCGTTTGCCTCGACCGATGTCCGAAGAACCATCAATCTTCCATTCGTTGTCGATCTTTGTTTCAAAATATCTGCTTCGCGCAAATGCCAGAGCCTCAACGCCATCAAGAGTGTTGCAACCCGGGGTCATATACAAACCGGTTTTTTTGTCACGTGATGGAAATTGAACACAAATCTGCACACCACCAATCGCGTCAACTAAACCCTTGAAGCCTTGAAAATTGATCTCTAAATAATGATGAATCGGGATATTGAAATTAGCTTGCATCGTGCGCACCAATACATCAGAGCCTTCTTGATACGCAGTGTTGATGCGCGCCGTATTCTCACCATCGCCAATACGCACCCAAAGGTCGCGCGGAAACGATAAAAGTGCCCCTGCCCCAGTCGCTTGGTCATAATGAAACACCATCAACGTGTCACTGCGCCGACCAGAGACATCTCCTTCGTTGCCCATCGTCGCAAAGTCTGGGTCGTTTGGGTCGGCGCCATCTCGAGAGTCAGAGCCAACCAAAAGATAATTTTCAAAACCGGCACTCGGTGCAGAGAGTGCCGATGTCGCTTCAAGATCACGTTGAACGGTGTCAAGTTGTTGGTTTGTTGCAGACACAATCTGCCTGGCACCTGCCACGCTAAGTGAGACAAAGACGACTAGAGCAGCAACTAAAGCAGACTTGTTAGGCGCCTTTCGTTTTGGGCTTTTGATTTTTTGCGCCATGCCGTTCAAAGTTACTCGTGATTTGCATCACGAAGGTGCACTACGTCACCTGTGTCAATCAGAATTTTCTCATCTTCTGTCTCAATTACGAGCCGACCATCTGATTCAAGTGAAGTTGCGCGCCCAGTAATGACATGTCCATTCGTCAACTCGACTCGTACCTTTTTATTGAGTGTCGCCAACAAATCGACATATTCGTCATGCAACTGCTCCCCGGAAAGTTTTTCAACTACATCTATCTGCTCAAGCAGAGTGTGTAGCAACTCAAGTGGCTCGACTGATTGCCGAAGTTTGAGATCTTTCAATTTCGCAGCATATTCAGGCGCCCACGAGATGTTGATTCCGATACCGACGACGATGAAGGTCTGCTCGGTGTTGGCAACACTCAACATGCCGCCAAACTTTTTTTCATTCAGCAATAAATCATTTGGCCACTTCAAATTGATCAAGCTGCTTGCGACCTGATTGTCAGCAATAAATTTTCGGCATGCCCGCACCGCCGACACTGCGACAACTCTTTGGCATAAAGAAATCTCGCTGTGTGGTTCTCTAAACAACAACGAAACCAACAAATTTGCTCCAGATTGGGCTTCCCAAGTGCGATCGAGACGACCACGGCCAGCTGTCTGATTGTCAGCCATCAGCGCAGTGTGATGTTGGGCGCCATTCTGAGCACCGCCAAACAAATCGGTGTTTGTGCTGCCCGTTTCGGCGACCCGTTGCACCACCCAGCTTTCTGGCATATTGGCAACGTTTGATTTTTGCCAGTTGTTATCGGTGCTTGCCATCGGCGAGAATAGTAGCCCGTGCTTAAGAAGATTCTGATCGCTAACCGTGGCGAAATTGCTGTACGCGTAATTCGCACCGCTCGCGAAATGGGCATCGCCACTGTCGCCGTCTATAGCGAACTTGACCGCAACGCACTGCATGTGCGTCTCGCCGACGAGGCATACGCACTGGGCGGTCAGACCGCAGCCGAGAGCTATTTGAATACCAGCGCAATCATTGAGGCGATAAAACTAAGCGGCGCAGATGCTGTTCATCCGGGGTATGGCTTCTTCAGCGAGAACGCAGATTTTGCCAAGACAATTACCGATATGGGTGTCACGTTTATCGGCCCACCACCCGCAGCAATCGTTGAAATGGGTGACAAAGTTTCATCACGCAAGGCGGCACTTCGAGGTGGCGCGCCAATTGTGCCTGGCACAACCGAATTTTTGAAGAGCGCCGACGAAATTTCGCGATTCGCAAAAACCCATGGGTTTCCAGTTGCAATCAAAGCCGCGTACGGCGGTGGTGGTCGCGGCATGAAAGTCGTACACGACGAAAAAAGTGTTCAAGAAGCTATGGAGTCTGCGCAGCGCGAGTCGAAAGCATTCTTCGGACGCGATGAAATTTATGTCGAGAAATACCTCTCGTGGCCACGACATATCGAGATTCAACTCGTCGGCGACACTCACGGCAATGTGGTGTGGATTTCATCTCGTGACTGTTCGGCGCAGCGACGTCACCAAAAATTGATCGAAGAAGCACCGGCACCGGCTTTACCCGATGGCGTCGAAGATGCGATGGGTGCGGCGGCTGTTAAAGCCGCAAAAGCAGTCGGCTATTTCAACGCGGGCACCGTCGAATTTATTTATCAAGATGAAGAATTCTTCTTCCTTGAAATGAACACTCGTCTTCAAGTTGAACACCCAGTTAGTGAATTGATAACTGGAATCGATCTAGTCGAATGGCAAATCAGAGTTGCCGCAGGCGAAAAACTGCCAATGACCCAAAAACAAATTTTGGCAGCACGTCACGGGCACGCAATTGAGGTTCGAATAAACGCCGAGAATCCGACCGGCGGCAAGTTTTTGCCGTCACCAGGCACGATCACCAAACTGACAACTCCAGACGGTTTTGGGGTGCGGTTTGATGGCGGCTACGAGTCAGGCGACACGGTAAGCCAGTACTACGACAATTTGGTCGGCAAACTAATTGTCTGGGGCAAAGATCGCGAATCAGCGATTGCCCGAACAATTCGTGCGCTTGAAGAAACCAAAATCGAAGGCTTGCACACCACAATCGAAGCCGATCTAGCAATTTTGCGTCATCCTGACTTCGCCGCCACAAAACACTCGACGAAATGGGTTGAAGAAAAACTTGATCTTTCGAAACTCGTGTCAAATACGGGCGAGACTCAGCAAAACAGCGAAGGATTAGTCGAAAAAAGCACGGTCGTCGAGGTCAACGGAAAGCGATTTGATGTCAAAGTCTGGGTACCACCCGTAGGTGGCGCGGCGCCGACTGCACAAAAGACTCGGTCAGCATCCCGAAGTGCGAGTCAATCAGCAGGCGCTGCGAGTGGCACGATCACCGCCCCGATGCAAGGCACAGTGATCAAAGTGCTTGTATCTGAGGGCCAAACCGTTGCTCAAGGTGATGCAGTGCTCGTACTTGAAGCAATGAAAATGGAAAACCAGATTCGGGCCGATAAGTCAGGCAAGGTTTCCAAAATCAATTGCAAGGCTGGTGACACCGTCGGCAGCGGCGATGTATTGCTGGTCATTGAATAATCACTTAGTCATTGGGCGTTGCGCTGAATTACAGTTGAACATCAGCAAAGCAACAGTTTTTACGAAGCGAGAAAAGTGACAGAAACACCAGCAAGTCAAGAACAGTCATCAGACCAGAAGTCTGGGGCTGAACACGTCAGTGGCTTTGCGATTGAGCGCTCTCGTCGACTGAATGCCGTCAACGAAATTCGTGGTTCGGGTTCGAATCCTTATCCATACCGATTCGATAGAACCCACACGCTCGGCGAATTGCGTGAAATGTTTGCGTCGCTTGAAGCCGGTTCAGAAACAGAGACGGTCGCTGCAGTTGCTGGGCGAATCATGCTCAAGCGCGACCAAGGCAAACTAATTTTCATCACGATCAAAGATCGAAGTGCAGAGATCCAGTTGTTTGTCTCAAAAGCGACTGTTGGCGATTCGCAATTTGATGCGATCAATAATTTAGATCTCGGTGACTGGGTTGGCGCACACGGCGCGGTCATGACGACGCGCAAAGGCGAACTTTCAATAAAGGTGACCGCTGTCGAGTTGCTTTCAAAAGCTTTGCGACCACTCCCCGACAAGTTTCACGGTCTCACAGATATCGATACGCGATATCGCCAACGTTATGCAGACCTCATTGTCAACGATGAAGCGCGTCGAGTCTTCGAAGTGCGACATGCAACGATCGCTAGTTTTCGCCGAACGCTTCGTGAACGCGATTACATCGAGGTCGAGACACCTGTTTTGCATATCGAGGCTGGTGGCGCCCACGCTCGACCATTTCTCACACATCACAACACTCTCGACATGCCCCTTTTCTTGCGCATCGCCCTCGAATTGCATCTCAAGCGATTAATCGTCGGCGGCATGGAGCGTGTATTCGAAATCGGACGAGTGTTTCGAAACGAGGGCATTTCGACGCGCCACAACCCAGAGTTCACAATGATGGAGTCTTACCAGGCATTTGCCGACCACACCGACGTTATGGATCTAACTGAAGTTCTAATTCGCAATGCTGCAAACGACGCGCTCGGCACGACTTTTGTAAACATTCGCGACACAGAATGCGACCTCGCCAAACCTTGGCGCCGGGTTCGAATGATTGACCTTGCAAGTGAGGCAGTCGGCGAAAAAGTTCATCCTTCGCAATCAGTTGATTCGCTTCGTAAGATCGCAAAAAAGAATGGCATCAACGTCGAAGCGCGTTGGGGTTCGGGTCGCATTATCGAAGAAATTTTCGCCGAGAAATCCGAATCAACTTTGATCGAACCGACGTTTGTAACTGGTCATCCGGTTGAAATATCGCCCTTGGCGCGGGTTGACCGCAACGACCCATTCTTGACAGAAAGATTTGAATTGTTCGTCGGCACCCATGAATTGGCCAACGGCTTCAGCGAATTGAACGACCCTATTGAACAACGCGAACGCTTCAACGAGGAGGCAAAATCAAAACTCGCCGGCAATCTTGAAGCCGGCACAATCGATGAAGATTATTTGCGAGCGCTCGAATTTGGTCTGCCACCAACGGGCGGTCTCGGCATTGGCATCGACCGGCTGGTCATGTTGTTGAGTGGTGCAACCAGCATCAAAGACGTAATTCTGTTTCCGACATTGCGACCCGAGGTGTTCGAATAATGAGTAGCACGAAACTTGCCTGGGGTGTTGGCGTTGCAACCGTCGCACCAAACGACGCAGTTCTCGATGTCTTCTTTCGCAAACTGGGCTGGGGCGAAGTAGCGCCCGATGAGTTTTTGTCATCGTTGCCCGAAGCGCACACTGATCCACGTCGAGGTGTTGGCATCGTGCCCGTCAATGTTTCTGTCGATACAAGCGCTGCACCACGCGATGCCAAAGACGCATATTTGCGCCTACACCTGATGTCTCATCGATTGGCGCTGCCAAATTCTTTGAACCTCGACGGCATTTTTGGTTTGTTGGCCAATGTCGCCTGGACATCACTCGGCGCTGTACCGCTAGATCAAGTCGATGAGGTCACTTTTAACATGCGCCGCCGAGGCGAGCATCTGACGATTCATGGTGTCGATAAGTTTCCGCGTATGACCGACTATGTAGTGCCAAGTGGTGTTCGCATCGCTGACGCATCACGTGTGCGCCTCGGCGCTCATCTTGCCCCAGGCACAACAGTGATGCACGAAGGCTTTTGCAATTTCAATGCCGGCACGCTCGGCACGTCAATGGTCGAAGGTCGAATATCTGCTGGCGTGATTGTCGATGATGGCTCAGACATTGGCGGTGGTGCCTCAATAATGGGCACACTCTCCGGTGGCGGCAAAGAAGTTATCCGTGTTGGCAAGCGATGTCTGCTCGGCGCCAACAGCGGTCTTGGCATCAGTCTTGGCGACGATTGCATTATCGAAGCGGGTCTTTATGTCACGGGCGGCACTTTGGTCAAACTTCCCGACGCAACAATCGTCAAAGCTCGCCAACTATCGGGCGCCAACAACTTATTGTTCCGTCGCAACAGCCAAACCGGCGCCGTCGAAGCCTCACAACGAACCGGCTCTTGGGGCGGTCTCAACTCAGCCCTCCACAAAAACTAAAA
>RFMT01000055.1 GCA_009927565.1 Acidimicrobiia bacterium | reverse complement strand
GTTGGCCACTCAATGGGTGGTGCTGCTCTTGTAATGGCGGCACTTGTCGAACCAAAACTCTTTCGCGCGCTGATTCTCTACGAGCCGATCATCTTTCCGAGTGCAATTCGAGAAATCGCGTCGAAGAATAGTAGCCCCAGCCCCCTTGTCGAGGGTGCTCGACGCCGACGAAAAACTTTTGCAACTCGCGCCGACGCATTCGCCAACTACGCATCAAAGCCTCCAATGAACGAGTTTGATCCACGGGCACTGCATGCTTTCGTTGACCATGGCTTTAGAGACGTTTCAGATCACATCGAACTCAAATGTGAGCCAGAACACGAGGCTCGAAATTTCGAAATGGGGGCAGTCCACGAGACTTGGGATCAACTCAAAGACCTACGCGTTCCAACCTGGGTCGTCAGCGGGGCAAAACATGTGGGTCAACCATCGGGATTCGCCTCCACCATCGCAGAGCAAATCGCCAATTCGCATTTTGTTGAATGGCAAGACCTTGGCCACTTTGGACCAATGCAACAACCTGAGCGACTCGCTGAACTGATTCGAGAGGTTGACGATCTCACTTCGGCGAACACACTTCGCCGAACACCTCGTGCCTAGATTGTCTATGCCGTGACTTCTGCCGTCTATCAAACACCAGTGACGCTGTCGCCTTCGCGCATCAGCAACTTCAGAACTTGTCCGTTGCAATTTAGGTTCTCCTCGATCGAAAAACTTCCGCAACCGCCGCAGATTCATCTCGTCAAGGGCAACTTTGTTCATCGCGTGCTCGAACTTTTGCTCGGCAATGAACCTGAGCATCGAACCGTCGAGGCAGCGCGTAAAGCGTTCGAAGAAACACGTGCCGAATACGAACCGAGTGCACGATTCAAGGCACTCGGCCTCAGCCCTGATGCGAGCGAAGCGTTTTTCAAAGACTCACGTGATCTGGTCAACGGCTACTACCGCATGGAGAACCCCCGCAACGCAAAAATTATTGGCCTTGAGTTGCGCATCGATTCTGACTTTGGCAAATTCAAACTTGGTGGCATCATCGATCGACTCGAGTACAACGACAAAAACGAATTGGTTGTCAGCGACTACAAGACGGGCAAAGTTCCAGACTCACGTTTTGGTGCCAACAAGATGGACAACATGCACATCTACGCCTCGCTGTGTTTACGTGAGCGTGGCGAACTGCCCAAACGCCTGCGCCTGATGTATCTCAAGTCAAGTACGCCAATCGAAGTCGAAGTTACCCCCGAGTCGAACGCGGCATGTGAGGCTGCGGCAATTGAAACTTTCGATCAGATCGATGCATCGTGTCAATCTGGGCATTTCGCCACAAAGAAGTCGGGTCTCTGCAACTTTTGTGCGTTCAAGCAATGGTGTCCTGAGTTTGGTGGCGACGATTCACTCGCAAAAGTTGAAGCACCAAAGATCTACCCAACTTTTGAACGCGACTAGGTTTAATAGTTGTGGCTAGTTCTAGATCGTCGAGACTTGCTGCATTCGACGCCTGGTTCGATCGACTTTTAGAGCCAACGCGAAACTTCAAGCCAACGATTTGGCTGTTCGCAACAGCGACAGCACTCGGAGACTTCGGCATCTTGTGGCACATCGTTGGCATCGTTCGCGCAGTTGCCGACAACTCGCGCGTCAAACAAGCCTTAATTCTTTCGGCACTCATGGGTGTCGAGAGCCTGCTATTGAATCAAGGCATCAAGCCTTTTTTTAAGCGCGAACGGCCGACAGTCAAAGGTGACTCACGATTCAAGATTCGCAAGCCTCGCACTTCGAGTTTTCCTAGCGGGCACGCGAGTTCTGCATTCTTTGCTGCAGTCGTTCTCACAAGGTGGTCTTCATGGCCTGCTATCACAACGTGGTTTGTGTTCGCAGTTATCGTTGCCACGAGCCGAGTCGCAGTTCGCATTCACCACGCCACCGACATTTTCGCCGGCGCCCTCATCGGCACCACAATGGGCCTTCTCGCCCACATCGCAATTTCGCTCTTCTAGTTCGCGCTGCGAACCAAAAAATTAGGCTTCGGGGGTTGAGGTTGTCGCACTGGCGGTGAGTAGCGACCGGACATCTAAAAGCAAGTCGGCAACTTCGCCAGTTGACACAAGCTCACGCTGCAACATTTCGCGAAGCGCCTTGTCGATCACGCTGAGTGCTTCGCCGATAACTGCTGTCTCACGTGAATCTGTCATTTGTTCGCGCCTTTCGTTGCCTTGAATCTGATTAGTTCAATGAAGCGAAGGCTAGTGCGACCCACGCACCAGACCTCGTCATTTAAATGAATCATGCCTGAAGCATGTGTCACGGTGGGCAGACTAATTTCTCAAATGGCGTCTCACCCACGCTTGTGCGTAACATCACAATGTGGAACTACAAGATAAAAACACTGTTGTGACAGGTGCCGCAAACGGCATCGG
>RFMT01000057.1 GCA_009927565.1 Acidimicrobiia bacterium | reverse complement strand
GCCATGAGCACCACGTCGCGCAACACATCACTTGCCTTGCGCAACATTCGCATCATTTGTTCGGTCGTCTTTGTTGCGGGTATCGCCGGCATGATCATCACTTCGATTGCCGGCAACAATGTCGGGCTCGTAAACACGATCGGTGGCACAACGGCGATTTCCGCACTCGTATTATTGGTGGCGACAATCAGTACGAACACAACACGCCCCGAAGTTTTCGATGATGCCACAGCCGAGCGCCTCGAACTCAAAATTTCTGCTCTCGCAAAGTCTGGTGCAAACGAAAGCGAACTCCGCGAACTTGTCCGACTCGCAAAACAACTTGGCGCAACAACTAGCCGAAACAATTAGGCAAAAATCTTGAACAACCTCGATGACCACGAATTCGCTACATATTTAGCAACTGAAACAGGCAAGAAACTAGTCGAGTTGCGCACGTTACTCGTCGACAAAGGCGTATGGGGTTGGGATCTAAAAGACGCAGGCGATGCGATGGCACAAGAATTTTTGATGTCGCAGCTACGCGAGTTTCGCCCCGATGACGCAGTGCTCAGCGAAGAAGCCGTTGACACCACAAAACGACTGAATGCCGAACGAGTATGGATCATTGATCCGCTCGATGGCACTCAAGAATTCAGCGAACCAGATCGCAACGACTGGGCAGTGCACGTTGCATTATGGCAACGCGACAATAAACACGGTTCGCTTGTTGCTGCTGCAGTCGGTTTGCCGGCGATCGAAATGACTCTGAGCACAAACCCGCCACCGGTGCCGCCAAAAAAGCACGATGGTCCGCCAAGACTCGTCGTATCGCGCACCCGAACTCCACGCGAAGCCATCACAGTTGCCGAAGCTTTGAAATGCGACGCGATGCGACTCGGTTCTGCCGGCGCCAAGGCAATGGCCGTTGTACTCGGTGAATGCGATATTTACCTTCACACTGGCGGCCAACACCAATGGGACTCTGCGGCACCGGTCGCAGTCGCTCGTGCCGCGGGCTTACACACAAGTCGCATTGACGGTTCACCCCTTATATATAACGACGAAGACACTTGGCTTCCTGATCTGATCATCTGTCGACCCGAACTCGCCGAGCCTGTTCTCACCGCACTCGGCTACAAAAAATAGATTTTCGCTATGCGTGTCGTTATCGCATCTTGCAGTGTTACTTATGAAGGTCGCCTTGCGGCATCTCTACCTGAAGCAACGCGACTAATCATGATTAAAGCCGACGGTTGCGTGGCAATTCACGCTGACGGCGGCGCATACAAACCACTCAATTGGATGAACGCACCGAACACATTTGAAGAACTCGCAGATCGGATGATTGTTCGCAATCCAAAAGGCGAAACTCTGACGATTCAACTGCACCAGATTTTCTCTGATGTTTCGCATCAACTTGGTGAAGACCCTGGCTTGACAAAAGATGGCGTCGAAGCCGATTTGCAAATTTTGCTTGCCGCAATGCCCGAGACAATCGAACCTGGTTTAACTTTGATTCGTCGCGAATACCCAACGGCAGTTGGGCCAGTCGATCTACTGTGTCGCGACGCCGCCGGTCAAACCGTGGCTGTTGAGATTAAACGTCGTGGTGAGATCGACGGAGTCGAACAACTCACGCGTTATCTCGATTGCCTGCACGCCGACTCGGCGCTCGGCAAAATTCGCGGCATTTTTGTGGCACAATCAATCAAACCGCAAGCACGAGTGCTTGCCGAAAGTCGAAATATCAGTTGGTGCGAAGTTGACTACGACGAACTTCGCGGCAAAAAAACTGACGAGTTGAAACTTTTTTAGATCACTTCTTTTGAGGCTGCGGCCAAGAGCCGTCGCGACCATCCATGCCCGCATTCAACCGCGCCTTGGACATCATCTCTTCAACAACGGGCCCAAGTTTTGTCGGATCATCAACGGGCTTATGAGTCGGCCCGCGGTGCCAGCCTTCAGCGATTGCCAAGACATC
>RFMT01000034.1 GCA_009927565.1 Acidimicrobiia bacterium | reverse complement strand
ACGGCGTGGCGTGAATTTTTCAGTGACTATAAGCCAGTTGGTTCGCCTAAGGCTGACCCGACCGGAGAGTTGGTCAGGCCAAGTTTTGTCGAGTCACCCGAGTATGTTCTTGAAACTAACTCAGTGCCGGCAGTTGCTGCGACGAAGTTAAAACCAAAACCTGAAGGCACTGTCTCGGGCAACGGTAAGTCGGCGGTCAAAGAGCCGATCTCACCTGAGGCACCACCACGAGCACCGCGACCGATGGCTACTTTTGCGCCGGTAGAGCAGTCACCGTTAGAAGTTGTCGAACCTGAACCGTTGCGCGGCGTGTCATCGGTGATTGCCACGAACATGGATGCAAGCCTCACTGTGCCGACAGCGACGAGCGTGCGTCAAGTGCCGGCAAAACTTTTGGAAGTTAACCGCAAAGTCATAAACGGTTATCGCGAGCGAAGTGGCGAAAGCAAAATTAGTTTTACGCACCTAATCGGTTACGCAGTTGTGCGAGCGATTGCAGATGCGGTGCCGAATATGAAGCATGTTTATTCGGTCGATGAACAAGGCAAACCACAGATCAAAAAGTTCAATCGGGTGAACATGGGCTTGGCCGTTGATGTCGACAAGGGCAAAGGCCAACGAAGTTTGGTCGTGCCTGTTTTGCGCAACGCCGACACACTTGATTTCGCGGGTTTCTTGCTGACTTACGAAGACATCATTCGTAAAGTGCGGGCGAACAAATTGACGCTCGACGACTTTCAAGGTGCAAATGTCAGTTTGACCAACCCTGGCACGATTGGCACGCAGATGTCGGTGCCAAGGCTGATGACTGGTCAAGGTCTGATTGTCGGAGTAGGCACGATTGATTATTCGGCTGAGTTTCAAGGCAGTGACGAGCGTGCACTCGGTCGACTCGGTGTTTCGAAAGTTGTGACGTTAACCAGCACTTATGATCACCGCATCATTCAGGGTGCCGAGAGCGGCATGTTCTTGAAGTATGTACACGAGTTGTTGACCGGCGAACACAACTTCTACGCCGATGTGTTCAGCAGTCTTGGTGTGCCATATGAGTCGGTGAAGTGGCGTGACGACTCGAATTCACTTGATAGTGAGGACGCATTGCTCGAAAAGCAAATGCAAATTGCGACTTTGATTCGTGTACATCGAGTTCGTGGTCACTTGATTGCCGACCTTGATCCGTTGCACTGGCGAGCGCCTCGAATGCCACGCGAACTTGACCCTGCCACATATGGTCTGACCGTTTGGGACTTGGACCGAGAGTTTTTAACTGGTGGTGTTGGTGGCGTTAACCGTTCGACATTGGGCGAGTTGTTGGGTGTGTTGCGTGATGCATATTGCCGCACGATTGGTGTGGAGTACATGCATATTCAGAACACCGACGAACAGCGATGGATTCAAGAGCATTTTGAAGGTGTCAAGCGCAATGACTTTGAAGTTGACAAGATTCGAATTCTCGAACGGCTAAATTCAGCCGAGGCTTTCGAGCGATTTTTGTCGACTAAATATGTTGGTACAAAACGATTTGGTCTAGAAGGTGCCGAATCAGCAATTCCGATTCTCGACAAGATTTTGAATCTCGCAGCCGACGCCAAGATGGACGGCACCGTTATCGGCATGGCCCACCGTGGTCGATTAAATGTTTTGGCCAACGTCGTGGGCAAAGAATACGACCAAATTTTTCAAGAATTCGAAGGATATGTCGACCCGTCATCGGTGCAAGGCTCGGGCGACGTCAAATACCACCTTGGTGCAATAGGTGAATTCGTCGCACAAAGCGGCTCGAAGATGCATGTCGAGTTGGTCTCGAACCCGAGTCACTTAGAAACCGTCAACCCCGTAGTGCTTGGCACGGTGCGCGCAATGCAAGACCAAATCGAGCCGCCGCTTGCATACAGTGTTTTGCCTTTGGCGATTCATGGTGACGCAGCATTTGCGGGTCAAGGTGTGGTTGCTGAATGCTTGGCGATGAGCGACACGTCGGGTTATCGCGTCGGCGGAACAATCCATTTAATTATCGACAACCAAATTGGTTTTACGACTTCACCCGAATATGCACGGTCATCGCAATATTGCAGCGATGTTGCCAAGACAGTGCAGGCGCCGATTTTTCATGTCAACGGCGACGACCCAGAAGCATGTGTGCGAGTTGCGCAGTTGGCCTATGAGTATCGCCAGAAGTTTCACAAAGATGTCGTGATTGACATGATTTGCTATCGCCGATACGGCCACAACGAAGGTGATGATCCGAGTTATACGCAGCCGCTGATGTACAAAGCGATCGCCGAGCGTCGCAGTGTGCGAAAACTCTATGTCGAGACGCTTGTCAAGCGCGGTGACATTTCAGTTGAGCAAGCCGAAAAATCGCTTACCGAATATCAAGCCAAACTTCAAGGCGCGCTCGAACAGACACGCGCAAAGACGACCGAAAAAGTGATTGCTGCCAAGCCGCCTGCACCGATCGGAGTTGTTCCACAAATTGAAACTGGTGCACCACGTCAAAACTTAGATGCTGTCTTGGCGCAATTGAGCAACTATCCGGCCGGCTTCATGGTGCACCCGAAATTGTTGCGCCAGTTTGAAGCACGAGACGCGATGGTTGCCAGCGAAGGCGAAGTTGATTGGGCAACCGCGGAAGCCTTGGCGATAGGCAGTTTGGTACTTGAAGGCACATCAGTTCGACTTGCAGGTCAAGACTCGCGTCGCGGAACGTTCAGTCACCGTCACTCAACATTGATCGACTATCTAAACGAAACTAGATGGGTGCCTTTGGCGCAGATACCTGGCGCAACTGGTCGATTCTGGGTCTACGACTCGCTGTTGAGCGAATATGCGGCACTCGGTTTCGAATATGGATATGCGCACTCGAATCAAAAAGCACTCGTGATGTGGGAAGCGCAATTCGGAGACTTCGTAAACGGCGCTCAGATCATCATCGATCAATATTTAGTTGCCGCCGAAGATAAATGGCAACAACGCAACGGACTCGTTTTGCTGTTGCCTCACGGCTACGAAGGTCAAGGCCCCGAACACTCGTCGGCTCGAATTGAACGCTTTTTGCAATTGTGCGCTGAGGACAACATTCAAGTTTGTAACCCGACGACCGCGGCTCAGTACTTTCACTTGTTGCGTCGCCAAGTCAAGCAAGATCGCCTCAAGCCCCTGGTGATTTTCTCGCCGAAGCAACCATTGCGCATGAAGCAGAGTCGCTCAACGCTTAATAGTTTGAGCATTGGAAGTTTTGAAGAAGTTCTAGACGACCCGACGATTACGAATGCCGGTGAGGTTTCACGAATCATTTTCTGTAGCGGCAAAGTTGCGTGGGATGCATTCGCTGAAAGAGACAAACGCGGTGCCAAATATGCGATTGTTCGCCTCGAACAGCTTTATCCATTTCCAATAGAAAAGATCAGACAGATCTTGGCGAAGTATAAGAACGCCAAAGAGCTTGTTTGGTTGCAAGAAGAACCCGAGAATATGGGT
>RFMT01000281.1 GCA_009927565.1 Acidimicrobiia bacterium | reverse complement strand
TTTATTTTCGCGAAAGCGGTTTGTATTTAATGCGCTTTGGCTGATCGGCCGAGATGCCGAGTTCTTTCTTGCGCCATGCCTCATAGTCGGTGAAATTGCCCTCAAACCATCGAACTTGGCTGTCGCCTTCGAAAGCCAAAACATGTGTGGCAATTCGGTCTAAGAACCAACGGTCGTGACTAATAACGACAACACACCCAGGGAAGCTTTCGAGCGATGTTTCAAGTGCGCGAAGCGTATCGATGTCGAGATCGTTTGTAGGCTCGTCGAGTAGCAAGACGTTGCCTGCATTCTTAAGAAGTTTCGCAAGGTGCACACGGTTTCGCTCACCACCAGAAAGATCACCAACGCGTTTTTGTTGGTCGCTGCCTTTGAAGTTGAAACTTGCGACATATGCACGACCGTTGATCTCGCGATTTCCAACTTTCATTACCTCGATGCCATCTGTGATTTCTTGGTAAACCGAATTTTCTGGGTTGAGTGTGTCGCGACTTTGGTCGACATAGCTGAGTGCAACAGTGTCACCAACGGTGATTGAACCCGAGTCTGGTTTCTCTTGGCCAGTAATCATTCGGAACAAGGTCGTTTTACCTGCGCCGTTCGCACCGATAATGCCGACGATGCCTGCCGGTGGCAGGTTGAAAGTTAGATCTTCGATAAGCAATCGATCGCCGTAACCCTTCGACAAGTTTTTTACTTGAATAACGACATCGCCAAGTCGTGGTCCAGGTGGAATTGCAATTTCAAGTTTGCTATCGCCGCGCTCTGCTGCTTGCGCCTCGGCATGCAACTTGTCGTATGCGGCAAGACGAGCCTTTCCTTTTGATTGACGAGCCTTCGGAGCCATGCGCACCCATTCGAGTTCTCGAGCCAATGTGCGTTTGCGAGATTCATTGGCTTTTTCTTCGCGGCCGAGACGTTCTTGTTTTTGTTCAAGCCAACTGGAGTAATTGCCTTCAAACGGAATGCCCTTGCCGCGATCGAGTTCGAGAATCCATTTGGCGACATTGTCCAAGAAATACCTGTCGTGAGTGATCGCCACAACTGTGCCTGAATAATCTTGCAAGAATCTTTCAAGCCAGTCGACACTTTCTGCGTCGAGGTGGTTTGTCGGCTCGTCGAGTAGCAACAAGTCGGGTCGGCTTAGCAACAACCTACAAAGGGCAACTCGTCGGCGCTCGCCGCCTGAAAGTTTTGTGACATCGCTTTCGTTGGGCGGGCAACGAAGTGCGTCCATTGCGATTTCGACGTTTCGCTCAAGGCTCCATGCATCTACGGCATTTATTTTCGACTCGAGTTGCGCCTGCAGTGCGCCGACTTTGTCGAAGTCAGCATCAGGTTCGCCCCACATCGCTGTAACTTTTTCGTACTCTGCGAGCAGATCACGAATCGGTGCAACGCCATCCATCACATTTTCTAAAACATTCTTTGCAGCATCAAGTTTTGGCTCTTGTTCGAGCAAGCCGACAGTGAAACCAGGCGTGAGACGCGCTTCGCCGGTAAAACCGTCGTCAACGCCAGCCATGATCTTGAGCAGGCTTGACTTGCCGCTGCCGTTCGAACCCAGCACGCCGATCTTGGCGCCAGGGTAAAAAGAAAGTGAAATGTTCTCGAGCACCGTTCGATCTGGGGGATAGAACCGGGCAAGTTTGTAGCACGTATAAATAAATTCGGCAGCCATTGGCTGTCTAATCTAGTTGCAATTGAGTTAATCCCTTTTGTCGATGGGGTCGTGCTAAATTAGGCGTGAGTTTGATTCAAGATTTTTAAAAACACCGAAAGAGGTCAAAATGCAATTGTTCGATCAAGCGTTCATCGGAGACTTTTTGCTCCGTTATTTGCACATTCTTGTAGGCATCACATGGATTGGTTTGCTGTATTACTTCAATCTCGTGCAGGTGCCGGCTCTTGCCGCTTACGGCGACGAGGGTAAAGCGCGAATGATCACTCTTGACAAAGTTGCACGCCGTGCCCTTTGGTGGTTTCGATGGGCGGCAATCGCAACACTTGGTACGGGTCTATTGATCACCGGCATCGTTGAAAATTATTGGTCGCGCAGTGGTGACGCCCATAAGTACACGATCTCAATTGGCATGACACTCGGCACTTTGATGGCGGCCAATGTTTGGATGATCATTTGGAAGAATCAGAAAGTTGTTTTGGCAAACGCAGTCAACGTGATCGGCGGCGCAGCCGCTGACCCGGCGGCTGCTGGTGCAGGGCGCAAAGCTCTGCTCGCATCTCGACAGAATTTCATTTTTTCGTTCTCGATGCTTTGGTTCATGGTCGGGCCTGCTCACTTTTACCCAGCAGCGTTTCCAAATGCGACATCGAGCAACGCGATGACGCTTCTGATAATCGCTCTGGTCTTGATCGCGATTTTGCAAATCAACGCGCTCGGACTTCTGGGTGGCACTGCAGCAACGAACAAACTTTTGTGGCCGTATGAGTCGCAC
>RFMT01000403.1 GCA_009927565.1 Acidimicrobiia bacterium | reverse complement strand
GGTCTTTCCAGCGTTGACCTTCGCCGAACTGGGTTACGAGTCGGCACATTTTGGACAAGGTCAATGGAATGGCGTGGCGATCATTTCAAAAGTTGGACTGACCGATGTGGTCAACAACTTCGCCAAACCGATCGAGCCTGATAATGAGGCACGAATTATTTCTGCTACGTGTGCTGGGGTGAAGGTTGTTTGTGTGTACGTGCCCAATGGTCGGGCGCTCGACGATGATCACTACACGTACAAACTTGGGTGGATGAAGAAATTACGACAACATGCCGATGCGATCGCCAAACCAAGCGAGCGTCTCGTAATTGGCGGAGATTTCAATATCGCGCCGACCGATGACGACGTTTGGGATGTAACCAAGTTTGATGGCGCAACACATGTCAGCGCACCAGAGCGCAAAGTGTTTGCCGAACTTTGCGAATGGGGGTTGATCGATGCGTTTCGCGAACTGCACCCTGAGCCGAAAGTTTTCTCGTGGTGGGACTATCGAAATGGGAGCTTCCACAAAGGCGAGGGTATGCGGATTGATTTTTTGCTCGCGACAAAGTCGCTGATGAGCCAAGTCGAGGCTTCGAGTATTGATCGCAACGCTCGCAAAGGTGAGAAACCTAGTGACCACGTGCCGGTGACCATCACGGTTAAAGAGAAATAAACACATGGCTGATCAAGGGTATGAAAGTGCTTTCAAAGGTTTTCATATTCGAACTCAGCAGCATTCGCCGACAGATGCAAAGCGAATCGAGATCGCTCAAGAGTTGCGCGCGGCAATAGATGAGTTGCTCGCAACCTCGGCATCGCTCGAAGAGTTAGAAGAGACGCGCAAGATGATCAATCAGGCCGTCGCGAGATTGAAGTCGCGCCCACATTCGCGTGAATACACCGGGCCGGCCGAAGGTTCGTTGGCGCCGATGAATAGTTTTCTTGATCGCAGTCCAATCATTGGAGGTATAAATCCATTGAGTGTGCCGATGCAGATGAGTATCGACGGTGACGGAGGCAAAGATTCGATTGTCGTGGGTCATGCGACATTTACCTCCGCATACGAGGGCCCACCAGGTTGTGTGCATGGCGGTTTCATTGCCGCATATTTCGACGAAGTTTTAGGAATGGCACAGTCGCTTAGCGGCAACCCTGGCATGACAGTGAATCTGACAGTCGACTATCGCTCGCCGACACCACTTTTGAAGCCTGTTGTCTTTCGCGGCTGGGTGGCGTCGGTCGAGGGTCGCAAAATCAGTGTGGCGGGCACACTGCATCACGGCGAAACACTTTGTGCCGAAGCAAAAGGATTGTTCGTGTCGATGAGGCCCGAGGTATTTCAGAGATTGCTTGAGATTCGTCAAACTCAGTCGGGCTAAAATTGTTTAAAAGTTTGAAGGGCAAGTCGTGATTCGGCTTGCGCCACAATTGACAAAACATCGGGCCCAATTTTCTTTGCTGTAATCGCGCCGACAATTGACGCTAAGTCTTCGGTTGTTTTTGGCAATTGTTTGGCGATCAGGCGCAGTTCGTAGTCGCTACAAACATTGACAACTGGTTGCTTTATAACCCGAGCGCGACTGCTGCGCCATGTGCGAAGTTCGTCTTCGAGCGATGGAGGTGTTGATTTTTTTACTTTGGTTCGGGCGACAAATTGTGGCTCGGGTTTTTTGTTCGCCTCGGTGGCGATGTTTGCGAGCAGGTTGCTTTGCCCCGCTGTGCGCCCTTTGCGAGAGTCGCACCAAGTGACGAACAGTTGCTGTGAAGCGCGAGTGAGGGCCACATATGCAAGGCGGATCTCTTCATCTTGTTGGTCTTGTGTGATCGCCGAACTATGAGGCATCAAACCAACCTCGGCGCCTGCAACCACGACGCATTGCCATTCGCGACCCTTGGCCGAGTGAAAAGTGAGAACTTCAACGCCTTCGGTGCTGCGGTGCTCAGCCGAAGTCGCGCGCATCCATGAGGTGAAAGTGCGACCGTCGACATTGCCCGGGTGATCGAGTTTGAGAAATACTTGAACTTGTTCGGCCACCCAGCGCTGAATTTCAGAATCTGATTCGGTGAGCACATCGGTTACCCAAGTAGCGAGTTCGTTGCGGTTAGTGCTTTGCGACGCGTCAGCAATTGCCGAGTTCAGTTCTTTCGATGGACGCGTGGTGCGAACCGGAATGTTGTTTTTGACAAGAGCATCGACGACTAGTTCGACTTGGATATTTGTGCGCACAAGAACAGCAGCCGACTGCCAAGGGTTTTCGCCGCCAGTATTTGCGTATTGCCACAAGCAGTCGACGACGCCTTGAGCTTCGGCTTCAGCATCTTTGAAGCCACGCAGAATAACTGGCTGTGCGGGCGGTTTGATTGCGCGCACGTCAATATTTGGATCGACGAGTTTTGCAACAGTTGCGGCAGCATTCAAAATTTCTGGGGTGCAACGGTAATTATTAGGTAGTCGCAAAACTGTTGTGCCACGCATCTTGTCGGGGAGTTCGTCGAAAAGTCTTTTGTCGGAACCATTCCATCCGTAAATTGCTTGCATCGGGTCGCCAACAATAAAGACATCGGCACGTTGTCCACGGATTGCCTCGAATAGTTCGTATTGCAGCGGGTTCATGTCTTGGGCTTCGTCGACAAAAATGTGTCGATATCGCCAGCGCACCGCTTGGGCATACGCGTTGTCGAGACGCATCGCTTCGATGACCCGTGAGATTAAGTCGTCGAGGTCGAGCGTGTTGCGTTGAATCTTGAGTTGTTCGTATTCTTTGTAAATATTTGCAATCTCATTGTGTGGCGCAGCCGTGTATCGACCAAGTCGCTTCGCTGTTTGTGCATAGTTGGCTGGCGAAATTAGTCGAGCGTGAGCCCAGTCGACTTCAATCAGAAGTTCGCGAGTGCGAGTAGACATTGGGTGATCTCGTGCGGCTTGGGCAATTAGTTGCGGACGGTTGTGGATGATTGATGGCATTTGTTTGTGCGTATCGGCAAGTCGCTGACGCAAGAGCGCGAGTGCAACCGCATGAAAAGTGCCGACGGTAACCGATTGCGATTCGCGCGAAACACCAAGTGTTTTTAGGCGGCGACGCATCTCGCTTGCGGCTTCGCGCGTAAATGTGATCGCGAGCACACGTTGCGGATCAGCTGTGCCTTTGGCGATGCGATAAGCAATTCGATGGGTGAGCACCCGTGTTTTGCCCGAACCGGCGCCGGCGTGCAACACGGTTGCGGTTTCGGGGCAGGTCACTGCGGCGCGCTGGTCGGCATCCATGCCATTGAGAAGTTGGTCGGCGTCCACGCCATAACGCTAGGCGCTGGGTGTGGCTGCGAGAAACTAAGTTTGGGGGATGGCTTATCCGCAAAAATTATTGAATCGCGGTGAGCATATAAATCTTGACTTGCACCCGCACTGGGTAGTTTTCGTCAAGCCTGGGTCAATAGTGATCGTTCTGCTTGCGGTTGCAATCTGGGTTCAACAACTTGATGACGGCTGGTTGAAAACAGGTGTGAGTCGCGTTTTTCTTGTGGCGATTTTATTTGGGCTCATAAATTTAGTGGCGGTCATAATGCGCTGGTCGCGAACCTATTTTGTTGTCACATCTCAACGTGTGATTTTTCGCGAAGGTGTTTTGGCTCGACGCGGGGTCGAGATTCCGCTTGAGCGGGTGAACAATGTGAATTTCGCTCAGTCGATTTTGGAGCGAATGTTGGGTGCGGGTGATCTGCTGATCGAGTCGGCGAGCGAAGATGGCCAGCAATTGTTCGGCGATATTCGCAATCCAGAGCAAGTGCAGAACATTATTCATGAGGCGATTCATGCGCGCACTGGGCGAGATGTCGATGTGAGTCCAGTTGTGGCACAACTAGAGCGTCTTGAAGCGATGCTGCTACGGGTTCGATCACCAATCAGAGTTTGACGAGCAAAAGCGCCGCCTCCTCGGGTAGCTGTTAGTCGATTTGCGAGGCGGCGTCGACGGCGCGGACTTGCCAGCCGTCAACTTTCGCTGCGGCGTCAGCCAAAATAACGATGCAACCGCCAAAGCCGCCGCCTGTCATGCGTGCGCCGAAGACGCCCGGTTGTGCGACTGCCGATTCGACGGCACTGTTCATCTGCGGTGTTGAAGTTTCAAAATCGTGATCGAGAGAATTGTGACTCTCGGTCATTAGTTTGCCCGCAGACTTGATGTCACCTGTGCGAAGCATTGCGGCAAATTCGCGGACGCGTTGGTTTTCGCTGACTACATGTCGCGCGCGACGACGAACAGTCAGGTCGCTGATTGAAGCGAGTGACGATAAATCAGCGAGACGTAATGGACCAACGATTTGTTCAGCACTGTTGCATTGGGCGACGCGCTCGGAGTAGCCACTTGAAGTCAGTTTGCGCTCAGCGATGAATTGCACGACGACTTTCACATCGGTAGGCAGTTGCACTGGCGAAATCGTAAGTTCATGGCAGTCAATAAGTAGAGCATGGTCGCGGATGCCTGATGTGACCGTAAGTTGATCCATTATTCCGCAAGGAACGCCAACACTGAGAAATTCGGCGCGCTGACAAAGTTTTGCGCGCTCAACGGATGTGCTCGTGTCACCGAGTGCGAGCGCAGTCGCAACTTCGAGCGCGGCACTTGACGACAGGCCAGCACCAATCGGAATAGTGCACGAAATTTCGCCATCAAAACCGTGGGCATGACTTCGCATTTCGGCGGCGACCCCAGCAACGTATCTGCCCCAACTCGGAGAAATTTTTTCGGGCGACGAAATCGGCAATTCGAACTCGACAGGCTCTGGTTCGTTTTGACTGCGAAGCCGAATCGTTGAAGGAGTGCGGGTGCCAGTGATTTTTGTATACCGGTTAATAGCCATTGGCAAAACAAGGCCGCCCGTATAGTCGGTGTGATCACCAATTAAATTGACGCGTCCGGGCGATTGATATGAAAGCGGGCCTTCAGACATAGTCTTTAGTCACTATATAAGTAGGCCGATACTCAAAATAGAAAGTGAATCGCTATATGCCACGAGCAAAAATTTCGCCGACAATTGAACTTGAATTCGACACGTTTGGAGATCCGAAGAATCCAGCACTGTTGTTGGTCATGGGTTATACGGCGCAAATGGTGGCCTGGGAAGAAGAGTTCTGCAAAATGTTTGCGGCCAACAATTTGTTCGTGATTCGCTTTGACAATCGTGACTGTGGATTATCGACAAAGTTTGATGGCGCACAGGTTGATGTGAATGCCGTGATCACGGCCGCACTGATGGAAGAACCGATGCCACCCGTGCCGTACACACTTTCAGACATGGCAAGCGACGCAGTCGGATTGCTGGACTTTCTGAAAATCGAGCGAGCACATGTCTTGGGTGCATCAATGGGTGGCATGATCGCCCAAGTCATGACGATCGAGCATCCGACGCGGGTGCGAACTTTGACATCGGTGATGTCAATGTCGGGTGAACCAGAATACGGTCAGTCGGCGCCAGAGGCAATGAATGCATTGTTGTCGGTGCCGCCATCAGATCGCGACGGTTACATTGCGCACTCACCGATCTACCAAGCATTTCATTCGAAGAAGTATCGCAGCGATGAAAACTCGAAGCGGGCCGCGGCGCGAGATTTTGATCGAAGTTTTTATCCGCAGGGTGCACCGAGGCAGTTGGCGGCAATTTATGCGACAGGTAGGAGAACCGAACAACTGCGTGCGGTGAAAACCCCGACGTTGGTGGTTCACGGCAAAGACGACACTTTGATTACGCCTTCGGGTGGCGAGCGCACGGCAGAGTTGATCCCTAATGCAAAATTAGTGCTCGTTGACGATATGGGACACGACTTGCCACAGCCACTTTGGCCAAAGTTTGTCAATTTGGTTTGTGACTTTTTAGCAAAGAATTAGTTTGTTGTGACAGTCGCGTCTCGCGGCCCGCTGGCGGGTTACAAAATAATTGAAATTGCCGGCATTGGTCCGGGGCCGTTTGCGGCGATGATGCTCAGCGACATGGGTGCCGAGGTCGTGCGTGTGGAGCGGGTGCAGGCAGTGCGCGATTCAGCAAGTTCGAATTGGGACGTAATGCAACGCGGAAGAAAAAATGTTGCGATCGACTTGAAACATGCCGATGGCGTTGAAGCGTTGCTCCAACTTGTTGAACGAGCAGATGCGCTGATTGAAGGTTTCAGACCAGGCGTGATGGAGCGACTTGGTGTCGGGCCAGATGTTTGTCTATCGCGAAACAAAAAACTTGTGTTTGGTCGAATGACTGGCTGGGGCCAAGACGGGCCGTACGCAAACGCTGCTGGCCACGACATTAATTACATCGCGCTTGCCGGTGCATTGGCACACTTTGGGCGTGCAAACGAGGCTCCGGTGCCGCCTTTGAACATGGTCGGTGACTTTGGTGGCGGCGGAATGTTGCTTGCATACGGTGTTGTTTGCGCATTGCTTGAAGCGCAACGAAGTGGATCTGGTCAAGTTGTTGATGCAGCGATGGTCGATGGCTCGGCGATTTTGATGTCGATGTTTTGGGGCTTCAAAAATATTGGACTTCATGACGAAAACGCACGTGGCACCAACATGCTTGACACCGGCGCACACTTTTATGACGTTTACAAATGCAGTGACGGCAAGTTTGTTTCGATTGGTTCGATCGAGCCGCAGTTTTATGCACAGTTATTGCAATTAACCGGGCTATCAGGTGATGCTGAATTTGCAAATCAACAAGATCGCACTGTGTGGCCGAAGCTGAAGCAACGCCTGAGTGTCGTTTTTGCGACCAAATCACAGGCCGAGTGGTGCCAAATTATGGAAGGCACCGATGTTTGTTTTGCGCCAGTTTTGACGATGAGTGAAGCGGCGAAACACCCGCATAATTTGGCGCGACATACTTTTATTGACGTTGATGGCGTGACCCAGCCAGCGCCCGCACCGAGGTTTTCGCGTACGAATGCGAAAGTTTCACATGGGCCAGCGGTCGCCGGTGAAAATACTCGTGAAGTGTTGCAATCTTGGGGGGTCAAGAATGTTGATGACTTAATAGCACGGGGCGTTGTCAAACAGAGCGTCGTCGGTAAATAAAAAATGTCGACGCTTGTTTGTTTTCACGCGCACCCAGATGATGAGTGTTTAGCGACTGGCGGCACAATTGCGCGAGCAAGCGCCGAGGGTCATCGGGTTGTGCTTGTTGTTGCCACAGATGGCGCGCATGGTGAAGTGCCTCAAGATTTGGCGGAGGGCGAGACACTTGTGGATCGGCGAGCAAAAGAAGTTGCTGCATCCGCGAAAGTTTTGGGTGTCGCACGGCTTGAGATGCTCGGCTACAAAGATTCAGGCATGACAGGCTGGTCGCAAAATAGCGACCCTGCCGCTTTTATCAATGCAGATGTTGAAGTCGCGGCGCAAAAATTGGC
>RFMT01000169.1 GCA_009927565.1 Acidimicrobiia bacterium | reverse complement strand
TACCTCAAGGCGACTAGCAAAATACCTAAACGGGCAACTATCTTTCTAGGTGTGCAAGGCGTGATCAAGGCTTTTGACCCATCTTCGGGAGATGGCGTTGTTATTCGCGACACCGACCTGAGCGAATACAACATTGCGAGCGACGCTTTGGAAGGTTCGATATTTCGTATGTTGCGACAAGGACAACGAGTTTTGTTTTCACTAAATTCGTCCGGGCACGCGACGAAAATTCGTTTTGGCTCTGAGCGCGACATGGATACACCTGGCGCATAACGCCGGTAAAAATTTATGGCGAGCAAAACTTCAAACGCGAAGTTGAATGCTTGGGTTACACATTGGGCCGAAATTCTTCAGCCGCGCGATATTTACTGGTGCGACGGATCACAAGACGAATACGACTCGCTTTGCGCCGAACTTGTAAAGTCGGGCACCTTCACCAAACTCGACGAAGCAAAACGACCGAATTCTTTTTGGGCGCATTCTGATCCAGGCGATGTTGCGCGAGTCGAAGACCGAACTTTCATCTGCTCTGCCAATCAGATTGATGCCGGTCCGAACAATAATTGGCGCGAGCCAAATGAAATGCGTACAGAAATGCGTGCGCTCTACACCGGCGCAATGCGTGGCCGCACACTTTATGTCGTTCCGTTTTCAATGGGCCCGCTTGGCTCACCGATAGCCCACATCGGTGTGCAACTCACTGACAGCGCATATGTCGCCGTCAGCATGCGCATTATGACTCGCATGGGTCAAGGCGCTCTTGACGCACTCGGCAACAATGACTGGGTGCAATGTCTGCACTCAGTTGGTGCGCCACTTGTCAACGGTGCAAAAGATTCGCCGTGGCCGTGCAATCCGGACAATAAATACATTGTCCACTTCCCCGAAACTCGCGAGATCATGAGTTACGGCTCGGGCTACGGTGGCAACGCTCTGCTCGGCAAAAAGTGTTTCGCATTACGCATCGCGTCGGTGATGGCGCGCGACGACGGCTGGTTGGCCGAACACATGTTGATTTTGAAACTCACGAATCCAAGTGGCGAGTTCAAATACATTGCTGCCGCGTTTCCGTCAGCATGTGGCAAAACAAACCTCGCAATGCTCGTTCCGACAATCAAAGGCTGGAAAGCCGAAACAATTGGCGACGATATTTGCTGGATGAAATTCGGCAAAGACGGTCAGCTCTATGCGATCAACCCTGAGGCCGGTTTTTTCGGCGTCGCACCTGGCACGGGTTACGAAACGAACGCGAACGCGATGCACACGCTTAACGCAAATTGTATTTTCACCAACACGGCACTTACATCTGAAGGCGATGTGTGGTGGGAAGGCATGTCGCCAACAAAACCTGCACGCGCAATCGACTGGCGCAACAACCCATGGACACCTGAGAGCGAAACTCCGGCGGCGCACCCGAACGCGCGGTTTACTGCGCCAGCGAGTCAGTGCCATCCATTGCCCCTGAATGGCAAGACCCAAGCGGTGTGCCTATCTCGGCAATTTTGTTCGGCGGACGTCGACGCACAACCGTGCCGCTTGTTACGCAAGCATTCGATTGGGATCACGGAGTATTTCTTGGCTCAATCATGGCCAGTGAAACAACTGCCGCCGCTGGCGGTGCGGTTGGCAAACTTCGTTTCGACCCGATGGCGATGTTGCCCTTCTGTGGTTACAACATGGCCGATTATTTCTCTCACTGGTTGTCAGTCGGCTCGAAAACTTCGGCCACAAAACTTCCGCAGATATTTTTCGTCAATTGGTTTAGACGCGATACTGATGGTCGATTCTTGTGGCCCGGCTACGGCGAAAACAGTCGCGTATTGAAATGGATTTTCGAACGCCTCGAAGGCAAAGCCGACGCAAGAAAAACGGCTATCGGCTTTCTTCCCGCGACAGATTCGCTCGATATAAATGGTCTGAACATCAACAAGGCAGATCTCGAAGCGATCACGGCACTTGACACTGATGGCTGGCGCGAAGCCGTGCCGCAAATTCGTGAGCACTTCGCAGTTTTCGGCGACCGCCTGCCGAAAAAATTACACGACTCGCTTAACTCGCTCGAGTCAGCCCTCGCCTAACTCGTTTTAAGGTTTAACTTTTTAGCCGGCTTGGCCAACGAGCATTGCTCGAATTCCGAGACCCATTATGAATAGGCCGCCAAAGCCGTATAGCAAATACATTTTGCTTTTTAGTTGTGCGCGATACGAATAGATGATCGCGATTGCGATGATCGCTACAAAACCATAGAACGCGTGAAATGCCGGATATTCAATTTTGTCGCGATTTACAACCGCGACACCGAGCACAACTTGCACGAACACCGCCACTTGAGCAATGCCCGTAAACCACCACAACGCACGACTTCGTAGAGCAATGTTTTTGTGCGCTACCAACGCCCACAACCCAGCTAGCCCATTTCCGATAATCATGATCCACGACCACGAAGTGTGCACCTCGAGCAAACTTGCCCCAAACAAACTATTCATTTGCCCCTAATCTATATGAACATGGTTCAAAAGTTCAGTACTGAATTTATTGAACCTCAGTTAGATCGTTTAGTTGAAGCGATCAACCAACTTGACGGCTCTCGAGTATTGCTTACCGGCGGCACAGGTTTTGTAGGAAAATGGCTTATTGAATCTGCACACATTGCGTGCAATAGTGGTGCCAAGAAATTTGAAATAATCGTTCCGACACGAAACAATCAGAGTACGCACGTAAAAGAAACTGAGAAAATCGGTTTTGAAAATCTCACACTTGTTCAAGGCGATTTGCTTAGCGATGCATTTGACATTGGCGAAGTTGATGCAATTATTCATGCTGCGACCCCTGCGTCTGCAGCACTAAACGAATCAAATCCGATTGAGATGACCAAGATTAATACTCGGTCAATGCAAGCTGCTCTAAAGTTCGCAGAAAATAAGGCACCATTTTTGTTTACTTCTTCTGGCGCCGTTTATGGCAACCAACCTCAAACAGTTGCGCACATTCCCGAAAGACAAGAACGACCATTTGGCGAACTAACGAGTGCATACGCTAAAGGTAAACAGATCGCAGAGAAGATGTGTGTGGAAGCAGGTGAAGAAGGCTCCTGCACCCCAATCATCGCCAGGCTTTTCGCATTCAGCGGCCGGTACCTTCCACGCGACACGCATTTCGCGATCGGAAATTTCGTCCAAAACGTGCTTGACCGTAAGCCAATCGTCATTAACAGCGACGGCCAATCACGTCGCTCGTATCTTTATGGCGCAGATATGGCCATTTGGTTATGGTCGGCGTTAGCAAAGAAGACGCCGCCTCACCCACTCCACATCGGTTCCGAGCACTCGATTTCAATTCTTGAACTCGCCCAAGCAGTTGCAAATGCTTCGGCAGCCGAACTGAACTTCAATCCCGAAATACGAGTTACAAAAACATCTGCAGACCCAGACACGTTTCATCAATATGTTCCGAGCAATTCAGATACACGGTCGTATTTAAATGTTCAAGAATGGACGAGCCTTAACGCTGGCATCGCTCAAATGATCAGACACTCAAAGCATTAATTTTGCTTGTTTAGAATTCTCCACCGCGCTTCAAGCATGTCGATGCGCTTTGCGTCCTCACGTTCAATAGTTCCGTAATAGTCGCGCTTATTCATCAACCACAACATTTCAAAGTGAACCGCATTAAGCAATCCGGCTTCAATTTTTTCAAGTTGAATAGCAGGACCATCAAAAACTACTTTGCGCGTTTCGAATCTGGTTAGCAGAATTTTTTGAACTTTTCGCAAACAATCAATCGAATCACGTGACACACCACCCCCGACTACAAGTTGCAAATCCGACTTTTTACAAATCTCGGCGGTGGCCATCACACAATCCATCACTTTGTCTGTATTAATGCTGTCTCGATCCAAGCCAATTGATCCAGAAAAATCGACTCTTCCAAAGACCATTCCTTGTACACCATTTTTTGCCTTTGAGACTTCGGCCAACTTCTGACAGTTTTCATATGCCGTAATTGTCTCGACATTAAACAAGAAATCTGTATCTTGCTGTTCGTCAACTGAGTAGACCTGATTCTTTGCGGCAATATATTTTGAAAGCGCATAAGTTGACTCGACCATCGGTGCGACAATGTAACGAACCCCAATTTGCTTGGCCTCAAGCAAATCACGAATAGCTTCACAACCCCCAACCTTCACTGTCAGCTCAAGGTTTGCTCGATGAGTGATTTCCATCAATCGAAGCAGTTCTTCCATCCGAGTACCTTCAGCCTCAAACTCAGCCTTCACCGAGACATAGCCAAACATGTCTTTACCCTTACGCAGAATCTCGACCATTTCGCGCTCTGTTTTATTCATAGATCTAAAACCCCATTTTGATTTTTATAGAGCCGACGAAGAAAACCATTGTCTCAACATTAGTACGAGATTATTTCTGATTTAGATCGAGTCCCAGCTCGGCCAAAACTTCGTCTGGTAATGGTGGTGACATTTTGTGCAGCGGGGCGGATTCCATACCCCCAGTTGGCGTCAACTGACTCGAAATTTTCGGAAAATAGGTTTGTTCAGGATGAATCGGTACAACAAATAAACACGCCTCATCACTATTCCACTCTTCAATAAAGTGTTCATTAGCGGCGAAATCTTCACTAAGAGTTAACGACTTAATACCAAATGCTTTAGCAAGCTGCAGCCAATCGGGGAAGCCCAAACCAGATTCAACATCACAGCCCAAATAAGCGCCGCCAAAGTAATTCTTTTGCGTCATACGAATGCTCGCATATCCATTATTTGCGAAAATAAAAATCTTTAGATTGAGTTTTTGAACGCTTACGGTTGCTAACTCTTGGAGATTTTGCGCAAATCCGCCATCGCCTTCCACGAGTATTGTCCGGCGTGATTTATCGGCAAGCCCAGCACCAATTGCACCGGCTAGCCCATAACCCATACTCGCAAGTCCTTTGTTGGTAATAATCACTTGACCCTGCTTTTGATTGAAAGCCTGCATCATCACCGTGAAGCCGCCACCCGAAGAGCAAGGCACAACGGTGTCGTCGCTACTGCACAAGTCCGACAATTGGAGCACAAAGTCGTATGGATTGAGAAAGCCGGTAAAGTGTCCGTTTACTTTTTCGCTCAATGGAATCTGATCTCGAACATTTCTCGCAAAATTTACCCATGTTGTCCAACTTGGCCTTGAGGACGCTCTTTTCAACAATTGCCGAAGTAGATCGTTAGCATCAGCACAAATCGGCAAAGAAACTTTGGGGTGCCCTTTTTCTAGTTCTGTTCGGTCAATATCAACCTGAACGACCTCTCCATTCGGCACAAACTCTGCCCAGTTAAATCCAGTTTGCTGAATACCCAATCTTGTACCTAACGCAATGACCAAATCAGCATTTTGCAAAATTAAATTGCTCGACCGTTGCCCCCACGTATTCGGTCTTCCAAAGTAGAGACGATGACTCGCCCCAAGTCGATCGGTAGCGTTCCAAGTTGTCATTACGGGTACACCAAGTCGCTCAACTTCAGGCAATAACGAATCAAATTGATTTCTCGATACTCCACCTCCAATCAAGATGACTGGGCGATCGCTTTTCGCGAGTAAGTCAGTTAGTTTTTCGAGCGACTTTTCGTCGATTTTGCCGTAATTGACATCTGCATGACTTTCGGCAACATGGTCGCCTTCTCCGTTTCGTGAAGGTGCCCCTTGCGCATCAAGACACACTTCCAAAAACACCGGTCCTTTTCGGTCCGTAGATCCACTATGCACCAACTGAAAGAAGTCTGACTTTGCAATTGGTCGCTCAATTCTTCTGACAGATTTTGCAACGGCCTTGGCGATAGCGACTCCATCAACTTCTTGAATCCCTCGTTGCCTCAACCCCTTGTCCGCCAAATCAGAACTCTTAACCTGACCACCAAGCACAAGAAGTTCACGGCTTTCTAAGTATGCGCCAGCCAAAGCCGTAACTAAATTGGTCAAACCCGGACCAGCCGTTACAAGAACAAACGCCTTACCATTAGTCAAATTTGATTCGTTGAAATATTCCGCGGCAATTCCAGCAGACACCTCGTGCACCACCGGTATGCAAACCATCTTCTGGCGTGCGGCGTTAAGCAGATGCATGCTGTTTCCACCCGAAACAAAGAAACAATGGGTGTAGCCAAGGTCGCAGAGCCAGCCAACCATCTCATCAGCATGCGTCACAGTTTTGCTCCCGAAATAGAAAGTGTTTGCGCTTCTATTACTCGCGCCAACAACGCTTCTGATTTTTTGAACTTCTCGATTCTTACTCCACCACCATAATTTGGCAGTAACAATGAATACTCGTCTCCCGTATGTTTCTTGTCAGCATCAAACGCCTCTGAGTAATTGGACCAATCAATTTCACTTATATTGACAAGATTTGTTATTCCACTTGTCAATTTTGATTCATACTCAAAAAGATCACTTTCAATTTTGGAAATCGCCCTCTCTTTGGCCTCGAAAAAAATAGCCGCCTTGATGCCGCTCGCGACTGCTAAGCCATGAGGAACTTTATGCGAACTGCCAACCTCAAGTGCATGCCCAAAAGTATGACCAAAATTCAAAATCTTTCGCTCGGCTTTGTCAAACTCATCAATTTCAATAAACCATCTCTTGGCCGACAGAACGTGATCGACCATCTTCGCAACATCCCCGGGGGATCGACTTTGAGCAAGGTCTAAAAATTTTTTGAATTCCCCTTCACCCTTGCAAAAGCAAATTTTTGACGCTTCAGCAAGTCCACAAAGAAAGTCAATTTCAGAAAGAGTCTCCAAGAATTTCGTGTCTATATAAATCTTTATAGGTGGATAGATATTGCCAATTAGGTTTTTGACTGCGCGAGTATTGATCGAACTCTTGCCACCAACACATGAGTCAACCATCCCCAACAGCGTCGTTGGAACGTACACCCAAGAAATACCGCGCATGTAAATTGATGCAGTCATTGTCATAAGGTCTTGAATAATTCCGCCTCCAACAGCGACGACTGTCGAATTTGATTTAACGCCAAACTTTTGCAACTCAATAATTATGTTTTCAACGGTAGAAAGATTCTTGTTCGTCTCGAGCGCGTCAACAAAAATTAATTTTTCTGAGGCGACTTTACTGAACATCGCCTTAAATCTTGAGTCAGCAACGATCACAGAATTTTTGACGATTTGAATTTCGTCAAAAACCCCCAGCCCGATCACAACTTCATAGTTGCGTGATTTAGAACTAACTTTTAAAAGAGTTCGCTCAGATAGGTCTGACATTGGCAAATCCCAAGTCGGCGACAATTGACTGACCAGTGATGCAGCTATTCAAGTCTGAACACAAGAAATAAATTACATTCGCCAACTCTTCAGGCCGCACCAATCTTCCGAAACTTGTCCGCTTGCCAACCGAAAGAACCTGCTCTTCGGTCAGCACTCCCCGTGTCATGGGCGTATCAATCACACCAGGCAGAATTGCGTTGACAAATATTTCTTGACTTGACAAATCTAAGGCAACTGATTTAACTAAGCCACTCAGTGCGGATTTTGAGACCGAATATGAAAGTTTGTTTGGTCGAATTGCATCCTGCCAGATCGAGGAAACAATACAAATCTTTGCACCAGGCAGAATTTTGTTCTTATTCAATAACGACGAGAGAGTCGAGGCCACGAACTTGACATTTGAATTCAGGACGTCATCAAACTGGTCCGGTTTATATTCGACGATTGAATCATTGACATTTGAGCCCTGCGCCCAAACGACTGCATCAAATTGGGGCAACGAATTGAAGTACTCACCGTCAGCGATGCTCTCACCGACTGCAACAATGCTTTTCGGTTCGTTCGCCCTCAACGACCGAGAAGTCCGCCACACTTCAAAAAGATATTTCTCAAACTCGAGTGCGACAGCACTACCTATTGCGCCGAAACCACCGAATACAAGGCATCGCTTAGCAGGCACTAGTTTGCTCCGATTTGCGTAATTCCGAGTTGTTCAGCAACAACAAAATTCGGCCTGCCTTTAACTTCTTCATAAATCAATCCTAAATACTCAGCAATGATTCCGAGCATGAACGTAACCGCACCGAAGGCAAGCACTGCAATTGAAACGATCGAACCAAAACCCGCGAATGGAACACCGACCGCAATCCAGAACACGACACAAACGATCAGCGAGATCAGCGACAAAGCCGAAATCGCCACACCGCTTGCAGTAATGAACTTCAACGGAATGTATGAGTGCGAAAAAATACCCTTGAATGCCAAATCGATCACTTTGAGCGAGTGTGCTTTGGACTCGCCTCCAAATCGCTCGGGTCGCTCTGCTTCGATACCGATTGACTTGAATCCAACCCAGGCGACCAATCCTCTCACAAATCGATTGCGTTCATTCATTGAGCGCACGGCTACATAAACTTTTCGGTCTAGCAATCTGAAGTCTGAGGCGTTTCTAGGTATCCGATTGTCCGTTAATTTCCCGGCTAGCCAATAAAACGCTTTTGAATTAAAAGTCCTAATCGGACCCGTGCCCACTCGTTTTGACACCTGCATATAAACATTTTCATAACCGGCTTCCCACTTTTTAATGAATTCAGTTATTAATTCAGGTGGGTCTTGTAAGTCGGCTGTCATAAAAACACATGCGTCACCGCTCGCGTAGTGCAGACCGGCTGTGATACCGCCGTCCATTCGAAAATTGCGCGCCAGGCGAATTACTTTAAATCGTGAGTCACCGGCGTGAATATTCTGCAATATTTCCCACGTGCGATCAGTCGAGCCGTTCTCAACAATTAGAGCCTCAAAGTCGTAGCGTTGATTTTCTTGAAATACCAATTTAAGGCGACGAACAAGCTCTTCAACACAAAGTTCCTCGTTATATGCAGGGACAATAACTGAGATCAATTTTTTCAATTTTTCCTCCGCCTCAGACTTTTTCACTTACGAAATCGCTGATTGTCGCAATCATGTAGTCAATCATTTCATCACTAAGACCAGGGAAAACACCGACCCAAAAAGAGTTGTTCGAAATTATGTTGGTATTTGCAAGAGACCCCGAAACTCGATGCTCGATATTTTGGTATGCCGGTTGAGAAAGCAAATTGCCGCCAAACAATTGCCGAGTCCCGATTCGATGACTTTCAAGGTGCTGAACAATTTCGTAGCGAGAAAATGGCACCCCTGGTCGAACTGTCAGCAAAAATCCAAACCAACTTGGCTCGGATTTTGGTGTAGTCGCCGGAAGCACGAAAAAATCTTCGAATTGTTTCAGGCCGTCAAAAAGTCGACCAAAATTTTTTCGCCTCGCAGCAATAAAATTGGGCAACTTCTTGAGCTGAGCGACACCTACAGCAGCCTGCATGTCGGTCATTTTTAAGTTATAACCAATGTGCGAATATGTGTACTTATGGTCATAGCCATAAGGCAGACCGCCTAGTTGCCAGTCGAATCGACGACCGCACGTATTGTCTTCTCCCGTTGGGCACCAACAGTCACGACCCCAGTCGCGAAGTGACTCAACAATTTTGCGCATGCTCGCAGTTTTTGCCAACACGCATCCACCTTCACCCATCGTCACGTGATGGGCAGGATAAAAACTCGCCGTTGACAAATCACCGAACGACCCAACTGGTTTGCCATCATATGTTGCACCAACTGCATCACACGAGTCTTCAATTACGAATAAATTATTTTCCCTCGCAATTCGCATCACAGCATCCAAATTAAACGGGTTGCCAAGTGTGTGCGCCATCACGATTGCCCGTGTTTTTGACGAAATCGCTGCCTGAATACTCTCTGCGGTTGCGTCGTACGTACCAAGTTCACAGTCGATGAACACCGGCACTAGTCGGTTCTGCACAATTGGGTTCACCGTCGTCGGAAACCCAGCCGCGAGCGTAATCACTTCGTCGCCGTCAACTAAAGCACGCTCGCCCAGTCGTTCAGACTTCAACGCACTGACTGCCAACAAATTTGCCGAAGACCCCGAATTGCAAAGCATTGCGTGCTTGACACCCATTACTTTGGCAAATTCTTCTTCGAACTCGTGGGCGTAACGACCTGTTGTCAACCAAAAATCAAGCGATGAGTCTACGAGATTTCTCAACTCGTCGCCATCAAAAACTTTGCCCGAAACGGGAATCTGCGAAATGCCACCCAGAAAAGGCTTTTTGGGAAACGCCTCGTCGTAATACTTGCCGGTCAGATCAAGTATCTGCTGACGTAGGGCATCTTTATTTGAATCGCTTTTGCCGTCAGCCATGCCTTATAAATCTAACGGATCAGCGTGTCGGCTTCGTGGCCTGTTTGCGCGATGCGCAAGTTGCCAGACGAATCGCGTTCAAGCAATGTGATGCTGCAATTATCGAGACTGCGAATCACAAGTCGATCGTCGCTTATTAAAGAACCAATTACGGCATTGATCGCGATGAAGTGCGAAAAAACCACTGTATTGGTTTCGAGAGATTGCACAAACTTCACCACCGAATCTCGAAACTCAACATACTCGACACCCAAATCAGCCCAAGTGCCCTGCATCGCCACTCGCAACCAGTCGACGCGACCCGACATCTCAACACCGCTCGGTGACGGAATTTCTGCAACCTCAGTACAAACCCGCACAGGTGCTTTTCGTAACTCTGCAAATGGCTTAGCAGTTTGCTGACATCGCAACAACGGACTCGAAATAATTTGTACCTGCGTTCCAACAAAAATCAGATCAAGTTTCTTTGCTGCCTCATCGGCCTGCTTGCGGCCAAGATCGTCTAGACCCGGGTCAAGTGAAGCGTCCCATCCCGCCGATGCCCGGCCATGACGGACCAATGCAATTTCATCGACAAAAAATTGCCTCGTGCTATTCGAAAAGCCAGCGGTCGCGTGCCGGCCCACTTTCGCCAACTTTGATGAAATACTCAGTTCCAAATGCAAGTTTGAAAATGTCATCACTCATATTCAAAAAAAATGAAGTGTCAGTAATTTGGCTTTT
>RFMT01000361.1 GCA_009927565.1 Acidimicrobiia bacterium | reverse complement strand
GGGTTTGGCGCGATACACGGACATCGACTTCGTGTTGGCTGATCCGCCATATGATTTTGCGAAATGGCAGCAATTGCTCGACCAAATTTCGCACCACTAGTAGTGGCTGAAAGTAGCCGAGAAATCACGGGTGTTTCTGGCTGGGAGTCAACACGAACGAAACGATACGGGCGCACCCACGTGACGTATTTGAGGCGAGTACCGTAGGGGATGCGATGAAAGCGATGTTTCCGGGAAGTTTCGACCCAATTCATCTTGGGCATGTCGATATTGTTCGAACGGCAGCAGGGTTGTTTGGCGAAGTCGTCGTTGTTGTGATGCACAATCCAGAAAAACCAGTGGGTATGTTCTCGGTTGCCGAGCGAGTCGAAATGGCACAAACTGCGACGCGTGATATCAAAGGGGCATCTGTGATTGCGGCGTCTGGGTTGGCGGTAGACGCAGCGGCAAAGATTGGCGCGAATTTCATAGTCAAGAGCGTGCGAAATGCCGCCGATTTTGATGCCGAGGTGCAGATGGCCGACACGAATCGAGTGGTTGGGTCGGTTGAAACTGTTTTGCTTATCGCACAGCCGCAGTTCTCATTTATCAGCAGTCGCTATGTTCGTGACATCGCTCAGAATGGTGGCAGTGTTTCAGCCCTTGTACCTTCGGTTGTCGCTGATGCAATTAATAGAGTCAAAAAATAAGGAGATATATGCCAACCGATGAGTTTGATGATTTTCAAAATTACGACAAGGTCGTAGATTCGTTTGACGGCGAAACCGTGCCAGTCGAACTTGGTGATTCAGAAGCGTTTATCACCGAGGCAATTGGCGCGATCTCAAGTGCACCCAACGCGGCACTTTCAAGTGCCCCAAAAATTAATCGCGAAGAAGTTTTGGGCATGTTGCAAGATGCGCTTGACAGTTTGCCAGTTGAGATTCGCGAGGCACGATGGATGCTCAAAGAGCGCGCAGATTTTCTCGCCAAAACACAGCGCGAGGCCGATGAAATTTTGGAAGCTGCACGAGTGCAAGCCGAGCGAATGGTGCAGCGCACCGAAGTTGTGCGCGCGTCTGAAGCTCGTGCGCGACAAGTAATCGAAGCGGCAAACGAAGATTCGCGTCGACTGAAGAGCGAAACCGAAGACTTTTTGGATCGTCGTCTCGGCAGTTTCGAGATTTTGCTCGACCGCTTGACAAAAACCGTTGCCGAAGGTCGGGCTCGGC
>RFMT01000199.1 GCA_009927565.1 Acidimicrobiia bacterium | reverse complement strand
TTGAAAGTGAATTGTGGTTCGTTGATCCACGAACCTTTGGTGAAGTCGTCGTATTTGATCCTGACAAAATAAAAACGCAGATGCCGGATTTGGCAAATTTGGGGGTCGACCCATTAAACGACGAATTCACGCCCGAGACTTTGCGCGAATTATTTAAAAATAGGCGAGGAAATCTGAAGGCGCTGTTGTTGAACCAACACTTCGTTGCGGGTATCGGCAACATTTACGCGGACGAAATTTTGCACCTCGCCAAACTGCGACCCGATCGTTTGCCAAGTCGACTGACTGGCGCAACGTTGACGCGGCTTCATGCGGCGATTGTTGAAGTTCTGAGCAAAGCCGTGATGGCTGGTGGCAGTACTCTAAAGGACACTCAATACGTTGATTTAGAAGGCCAAACTGGCAACTTTCAAGACGAGCACCGCGTGTATGGGCGGGCCGGTCTGCCGTGTTTGACCTGTGGAAAAGGTCGCATTTTGATGACTGTCGTTGCGGGTCGAACGACCTGTTATTGCTCGGCTTGTCAGCACTGAATTTCAAGTTTGAGGTTGAAAGATGAAGTAATCTCGGCGACGAGATGTTTCTTAAATCATTAACGCTTAAGGGCTTTAAGTCGTTCGCCGACACAACGGTGATGGAACTCGAGCCAGGCGTGACCGTAGTGGTCGGTCCGAACGGTTCGGGAAAGTCAAATGTCGTCGACGCAATCGCCTGGGTTTTGGGTGCCCAGGCGCCAAGTTCAGTGCGAAGTCAAAAAATGGATGATGTGATTTTTGCCGGCACGTCAAAGCGCCCCGCTTTAGGGCGGGCCGAGGTGGTCTTGACGATTGATAACTCGGCTGGTCTTTTACCGATTGAGTTTTCTGAGGTCAGTGTGAGTCGCACTTTGTTTCGTAGCGGTGAAAGCGAATACGCGATTAATGGCATCAACTGCCGTCTCTTAGATGTTCAAGACCTTTTATCTGATGCGGGTGTCGGTCGTCAGCAACACGTAATTGTAAGTCAGGGACAAATTGATGCGGTGTTGAACGCGCGACCCGAAGATCGTCGGGCGATTATCGAAGAAGCCTCTGGCGTGCTCAAACATCGCAAGCGCAAAGAAAAGGCCGAACGCCGACTTGAAGGTACTGAAGCAAATTTATTGCGCGCACAAGATTTGCTTCGTGAAGTTAGACGACAATTGAAGCCTCTTGAGCGGCAAGCCGATGCTGCACGACGACATGGTGCCGTCGCTGACGAGTTGCGAAATTTGCAACTTTACATTGCGGGTCGCGAAATCGCCGCGTTGCGTTCGCGATTAGAGAATTCGGCTGTGAGCAAAGTTGAGGGCGAGGCGAGCGAAAAAACTTTGCGTGCCAAACTTTCGAGTCTTGACACCGCGGTGATGGCAGATGAAGCAGAACTGACGGCACGCGGTGAGTCTGGTGTCAGCGATGATTTGGTGCGCGTCGAACAACTTTTGGGTCGCGCTCGTGGGCAAGTCGCAGTTTTGGCAGAGCGAAGACGCTCAGTTGAGCGCGATCGTGGTCAGCTGGCCGACTCTGGAGTCATCGCATCGCTCGAAGCAGACGCGGCGACTGCACGCGAAGAACTTGATCGTGTTTCGTCGGCGCTGTCAGAGTTGTCGAGACAAGAAGTCGAACTCGCACGTGACGAAGCGGCGTTGATTGCTGATCAAGCACAAGATGCTCAGTCGGCCCAACAGGCAGTACGCGATGCCGAGTTGGCTCTCGATGCGGCGACCGCAACTTATGCAAAGGCTGTTGCTGCATCAGCCGGCGACAATGCTCGAGTTGAAACGCTTCGAGCATCTGTGGCGGCGAACGCGTCAAGCCTTGGTGAACTTGCGAACACAACCGGGGCACTTGGAGCGCTTAGCGACTTGATTGAAATTGATGCCGATTGGCAGGCGGCGATTCATGCGGCATTGTCTGATGCTCTGAACGCGATGGTGATGTCAGATGCGACAAGCGCACGAGAAGCGCTATCTAGATTGCAAAAGTCGGACGCGATGGGTGCCGTGCTTTCGCTGGGTGATTGGACATCAAAAATTGCTCCAGTTGCAGTGCAAGGTGCCTCTTCTCTCAGATCGTTTGTGCGAGCAAAAGCCGGCGCTACTTCAAATGCTGTCAACTCACTGCTCGATGCGTTGCTTGCGCGAGTTGTGTTCGTTGACTTGTTCGAACGCGGTATCGACATCGTGCTTGAGCGACCTGACATAGTCGTAGTCACAAGCAAAGGCGATCGTCTGGCGACCACCTCACTGCGAGTAGGACCAAATGCCGTGACTTCAGCAGCCCTCGAGCGAGCCGAGGCGCGCGTTATCGCTAGCGCTAGCTCTTTGGCCGAGGCTGAATCGGCGTTGAATTTGCGTCGCGTCGAAGTTGACAGCGTGCGTGAACGACTTGCTGGCGTGCGTTCGACGCAAGTTGATATAGATAGTCGCGCTACATCAGTGGTTGCTCGACGCCGCGAATTTGATGCAAAGGCTGCCGGCTTGCGCGAGCGAAAAGGCTTGGTTGACGTGCGATTGGCCGAAATTGAGTCACGTTTGCAGGCTGACCAGGGTGCACGTAGCGCGGCATCTGATCAGCGCAGTCGAGTTGAAGCCGTCTTGGGTGCTGTCGTTCGGCTCTCGAGCATTGTCGAAGGTCATGTTCGCACTCTTGAAGCCCAGCAGATTGAACTGCAAGATTTGCGACGGCGTCAAAGCAGCGAGGTGCGTGAAATTTCGCATCGACTCGATGAGGCTCGTCGCGAACGCTCGGAAATCGAGAAACAATTAGAAGGCCAACGTGAGCGCAATCGTCGCGTTGAACTTGAAGAGTCTGAGGTAAAAGTGCGACTCGAAGGTGCGATCGAAACGCTTCGCCGAGACCTCGAAGTCGAGCCGCAACGGGCTATCGATACACCACTGCCAGAACTGCCCGAAGGCACGAATCCATTGGCGCGGCAACGTGAACTTGAGCGCGAGTTGCGGTTGATGGGTCCGATTAATCCGTTGGCGTTAGAAGAATTCACCGAGTTGCAACTGCGCAACACCTTTTTAGAAGAGCAGCTTGAAGATGTGAAAAATTCACGTCGTGAATTAATGAAGGTGATCAAACAAGTTGATCAAGAAATTCAAAGCAATTTCGCCGCCGCATACGCCGATGTGCGCGACAACTTTACAAAGTTGTTTGCGATGTTGTTTCCTGGTGGTACGGGTCGATTGACGCTGACGAACCCCGACGATTTGTTGAACACGGGTATTGAAGTTGAAGCAAAACCAAGCGGAAAGAACGTCAAAAAATTGTCGTTGCTTTCTGGTGGCGAGCGATCGTTGACGGCTTTGGCATATTTGTTTGCGGTATTCCGCAGTCGACCGTCACCGTTTTATGTTATGGACGAAGTTGAAGCTGCGCTCGACGATGTGAACTTGCATCGATTCTTGGCGCTCGTGCATGAATTCAGACAAGAAGCCCAACTTTTGATTGTTAGCCACCAAAAGCGCACGATGGAGGCCGGCGACTCGTTGCTGGGCGTGACGATGCAACCTGGTGGGTCTTCGCGTGTTGTCGTGGAGCGCGTTACCGCACAGTCGGCATAAAATAATTTATGTTTGCGCTCGAAATTTTTGCGCCACGGTTTGCTGCTGAAACTGCTCCAACAATTTTGTTGGTACTTGCAGTGCTGAC
>RFMT01000293.1 GCA_009927565.1 Acidimicrobiia bacterium | reverse complement strand
GTGCGGCCACCGGTTTACAACTTATGAACGCCTAGAAGAAGTGCCGCTCTATGTAATTAAGCGCACTGGTGACAAAGAATTATTCGACCGAGCAAAAATCATTCGGGGTCTGCAATCTGCTGCTAAAGGTCGACCAGTCGAAGACTCGGTGTTGATTGAGATTGCCGAGCGTGTCGAAGACGACATGAGACTTACGGGCGACGATGTGACCAGCAATCAAGTCGGTCATGCCGTGCTCAGTTTGTTGCGCAGTATTGATGAAGTCACTTACATGCGATTTGCCAGCGTTTATAAAAACTTTGATGCTGTCGCAGACTTTAAGCGCGAACTGGCGTTGCTCGAAAAAGAACTTCGTAAATAACGATTATTCGAGGCTTTAACTTTTTCGCAAATAGCGAATGAACAAGTATCCGTTGTCTTCGAGAATGTGCGCTACTTCATAGTCGCTGTGCAATGGGGGTGCACCGTTTGCAAGCCGCGGGCTATCAGCCCCAGTAACCATAGGGCTGATCGTCAAATTAATCTCGTCAACCAAATTGGCCGCGAACATCGAAGCATTTAATAGCGCACCGCCCTCGAGTTGAATAAATGATCCAGGTAGTTGTCGAACTGCAAGTTCTAAATCAACATTGCCCCTACCTGCGCGAATGATTTCGAGATCGAATTCGGTTTCAGGTGTTTTCGAGTCTTCTGGCATGATCAAAAAGCCAGCGCCACTCGTAAAAAGGTCGGTTCTTAGGTCTACGTTTCCGGTACGCGTGACTACGCCAATGCGTAGTCCTTTCTTTGATGGCACTTCATACATGTCTTCACGCACAGTTGCAGCGCCCACAACAATCGTGTCGGCCGCAGAACGCAGTGCAATAAGCACATCTCTATCGGTTGGGTTTGAAAGTAGAGCTGATTTACCCTCAACAACTGTTGAGCCATCGATGCTCATGACCATGCACAGTCCGATCGATGGCCGTCCGCTTGCGTGTCGCGACCGTGACGTCCCGTAAATTTCGAGCAAATTGACGGCGTCGCTCGCAGTGGGTAGCAACTGTCGCACGTCGGTCAGCCTATGAGGTGTGCATGGTAGATAACTGATTGTGCATTTGTATGGGGCATGATATTGAGGTGGGTTCTGAGAAAACTGCCTTTCGTACCTGTCCTCTTTGTGAGGCTGGTTGTGGTTTGGCAATCACTGTCAAAGATGATCAGGTCACGCACATTCGCGGCGACATGCAAGATGTTTTCTCAAAAGGTTTCATCTGCCCAAAGGGCAGCACGTTAAAGCAACTTCATTATGATCCAGATCGATTGTTGACCCCGATGATCAAGCGCGACGGCGTGCATGTGCAAGCAACCTGGGATGAAGCCTGGCGAGTCATCGACGCGGGTCTAAATCGAGTGATTGAAAATTTTGGTCGCGAATCAATTGGCACGTATTTAGGAAACCCGGGTGCGCACAATTTGTCGTCGTTGACTTTTAATCGCGTCTTGTTGCAATCAATTGGCTCGCGACAGAGATTCAGTGCTTCTACAGTCGATCAAATTCCTAAACAGGTTTCGTCTGGACTGATGTTCGGTTCACCAAGTTCGGTGCCTGTGCCAGATCTTGATCGCACCCAGTATTTATTGATCCTCGGCGCAAATCCGTACGAATCAAATGGCAGTCTGTGCACTGCTCCAGATTTTCCTGGTCGCATTGAAGCGATGCAGGCACGCGGTGGCAAACTCGTTGTTGTTGACCCGCGCAGAAGTCGCACAGCCGAGCAGGCCAACGAATGGTTGGCGATTCGACCAGGCACTGATGCGTTGTTGCTAGCAGCGATCGCCAACACGCTTGCAAATGACGGTTTGCAGTTAGCAAGACAGCGACTCGGCAAATATCTAAATGGTCTCGATCAACTTGTTGCGGCGCTTGCGTCGTTTAGTGCTGAAGCTGTTGCCGTGCCAACCGGCATTGACGAGCAAACAATTTTGCGAATTGCTCGCGAGTTGCGCGACGCGAGTTGCGCTGCCGTCTATGGACGAATAGGCACCTGCACGACGGTTTTCGGTACCACGGCTTCATGGCTCGTAGATGTCGTAAATGTGTTCACAGGTAACCTCGACCGAGTTGGCGGCGCGATGTTTCCGTTGCCAGTGGCAGGAAGCGGCAATACACACGGAGAACCAGGCAAAGGCAAGGGTTTTCGTATCGGCCGTGGATTTTCGAGAGTGAGCAAACACCCAGAGGCGCTCGGCGAATATCCGGCTGCTGCGATGGCTGAAGAAATTGAGACCCCTGGCGCCGGCCAGATTCGAGCAATGGTGGTTGTCGGCGGCAACCCAATTTTGTCGACACCCAACAGCGAA
>RFMT01000028.1 GCA_009927565.1 Acidimicrobiia bacterium | reverse complement strand
AGGGGTCTGATTCAGAGAATTACGCGCCATCGTTCTATTGTTTGGTGATGCAGTTATTCGATGTGCCCCTAGCCGACATCGATCTATCTGCACCAGAGTTCTGGCGCGGTCCCCGTGATTTTCGCGAGTCGGCGTTCGCCAAACTACGCAACGAAGACCCTTTCCGTTTTTTCGAAGAAATGGAACTAGCGATTGCTCCGAAAGGCCCGGGTTATATCGCTCTCACCCGGCATGACGACATCTGGCACGTCAGTCGCAATCCACAACTTTTTTGCAGTGGCAAAGGTTCGAACATCATCGATCTGTCACAAGAACTCAACGAGTTTTTCGGCTCGATGATCAACATGGACGACCCCAAACATTTTCGCTTGCGCTCGATTGTCTCTAAAGGTTTCACTCCTCGCGAGATCACGCGCATTGAAGAATACGTCAAGGTCAAAGCCCGAACAATTGTCGATTCTGTTTTGGATGAATTTGCCGACAAAGAGTTCGACTTTGTTGACGCGGTCGCCGCCAAGTTTCCGTTGCAAATTATTTGCGAGATGATGGGCATTCCAGCCGAAGACGAGCGACAAATTTTTGAATGGACTAACACAATCTTGGGTGCTGGCGACCCAGACTTCGGTGGCAGTTTCGAAAAATTGATGGAAGCCGCAATCGGAATGTTCTCATACGCCCAAGCGCTCGGTGAATCACGGCTCGCCAAACCGACCGAAGACTTAACCAGTGTGATGATGCACGCCGTCGTAGATGGCGAGCGCCTGACGAGCCAAGAATTCGGCAGTTTTTTTATTTTGCTCGTCGTCGCTGGCAACGAAACAACCCGAAATGCAATCACGCACGGAATGTTGGCGCTAACCAACAATCCTGATCAACGTAAAACATGGTTCGATAATTTTGAAACTCACACCAAGACGGCTGTTGAAGAAATAGTTCGTTGGGCGACCCGGTTATTCACTTTCGTCGCACAGCGACAGCCGACACCGAGATCAATGGCTTCAAGGTGAGTGCTGGCCAAAAGGTCGTTTTGTTTTACAACTCGGGCAATCGCGACGAAAGAGTTTTCAAAGACCCTTTCAAGTTTGACGTCACACGTACGCCTCAGCCAGCTCAAATCGGCTTTGGTGCTGGTGGCCCACACTTTTGTCTTGGTGCCAATTTGGCTCGCCGAGAAATCGCGGTAATGTTCGACGAGATTCGTCGTCGTGCGCCAAATCTAACCATCACGGGCGAACCCGCCTATCTGCAAAGCAGTTTCATCAACGGCATCAAGCGCGTCAACTGCCGCCTCAATTAAATTTCTCGAAATTGCGTGACCCGAAGTTAGTCGAGGGTGACTGCAGTGTGAGAAAGGCTGAGTGGGCCGTGGTTGATTTTCGGCAGAACATATTTGGCAAAGAGGTCGCATTCTTTGATGTGTGGGTAACCCGACAAAATAAAGGCTGAAACACCCGCATCAATCAACTCGTTTATTTTCGCCAGAACTTGATCTGGGTCGCCGACAATTGCAATACCGGCCCCACTTCGCGCCCGACCAACACCAGTCCATAGATTTTGTTCGATGTAGCCCTCATCGTCAGACGAACTTCGCAGTTCGCTTTGGCGATTTACGCCTGTTGAAGTTGAGTCGAGCGATCTTGCTCGAATTGCATCGCCAGTCACAGGGTCAAGTCGCGACAACAATCGGCGTGCCGCTTCTCGGGCCTCGCGTTCGGTCTCGCGCACAATTACATGACTGCGCCAGCCAAAACTCATCGGTCGCCCATGTCGCTGAGCGCGCTGAGTTAGGTCTAACACAATCGATGCAATTTTTGCCGTCGTGTCGGGCCACATCAAATAAACATCTGCGCTGGCAGCGGCACAGTCACGCGCCGCTTCTGATAATCCGCCAAAATAAATTGGCGGACAACCCAAGCCATGGCTTGAAATTCGCGGTGGATCAATATTCAACTGCAAAAATTCGCCCTCTAAATTTACGGCGCGCCCTTCGAGCAATTCACCGAGCGCAAACAAATATTCTGTGGTGCGTCGGTAACGAGATTCACTCGAAAGTTGCTCGCCTGGCAGTTCAGACGAAATTGCATTGATCACCAATCGCGAATTTGCAATCTGTTGCAGCGTGGCGATCTGTCGAGCCAATTGCGGCACGACCAGTTCGCCGAGCCGCACGGCGAGCAACAATTTAATGTCGTTGGTTAGCGTTGCGATAGCCGCAGAGAATGCAGTCGCGTCGATACCGAGGCTGTAACCAGACGGCAACAACACATTGTCAAAACCATTTAACTCAGCGCGACGAACGATGTCGCTGCAATGCAACCATGACGACTGCAACTCCTCGTCAGCAACACCCAAGAACTCGTAGTCGTCGTCGCACAGCGCGGCAAACCACGCAACCTCAACGCTCGGACGATTCGTGCTCACGCGCTAAATCTAGTCATAACACCAAAGCTCACCCCGAATTCGCGGGCTAAAGCCAAGTCAATTACGAGCAATTGCTCGAATGTTTATGAACAGCCGCTTGAAGAACCGCAGTCACCACAGACATAGCAGGCGCCTGCACGCTGCATGTTTGCAGAACCACACGACGAACAGATCATGCCCGTGCCGGCTGCTTTTGTAGCACCGTGACTTGGTGGCGCCGAGTATGTGCCGGCGTCAATCTGTGCCACGAGGTCGCTTGCCGACGGAATCGTCTTTGGGTCTGCGAAAACATCGGTGCCTTGTGTCGTCTGAGTGATCGACTCTTCAACACCAGGCAACGTTGGTTGCAAGCGCTCTTCGCGGGTGTAAATGCCCAACTCTGCTCGTTCGTCAGCGGTTAGGTATTCAACGGCCAATCGACGGAACAGATAGTCGACGATGGATGACGCCATGCGAATATCTGGGTCATCGGTCATACCGGCTGGTTCGAACCTCGTGTTGACGAATGCTTCGATGAATGCACGCATTGGCACGCCATATTGCAGACCATACGAGATGCTCTTGGCAAAAGCGTCCATGATGCCGGCAAGAGTTGAACCTTGCTTCGACACGGTCAAGAACACTTCACCTGGGCGACCATCCGAGTATTCACCGATGGTTGCAAAACCTTTGCAATCGGCGACTCTGAATTCGAATGTTCGACCACGACGCGATCGCGGAAGCTTTTCACGAACAGGTTGGTGAACAACCCGCTCGACGACGCGCTCGATGATTTGTGTCGCTGCACCTGATGCATCGCCACCCGTAGATGAACCTTGCTCGCCATCTTTCTTCATTGTCGACAACGGCTGACCGACCTTGCAATTGTCGCGATATACGGCAACTGCTTTGACGCCGAGTTCCCATGACAACATGTGCAACTCTTCGATGTCTTCGATAGTTGCTTCTTCTGGCATGTTGACGGTCTTTGAAATTGCACCAGACAAGAACGGCTGTGTAGCACCCATCATGCGCACGTGCCCTTCGTAGTGAATGGTGTTGTCGCCCATTGAGCAGGCAAAAACCGGCAGATGCTCAGACTTGAGGTCTGGCGAACCGACGATCGTTTTGTTCTCGTCGATGTAGGCAACGATGCGATCAATAATTGGCGCTTCGTAACCAAGTTGGTTCAATGCGCGTGGCACCGTTTGATTAACGATCGTCATATTGCCACCACCAACAAGTTTTTTAAACTTGACCAGACCCAGATCTGGCTCAATGCCTGTTGTGTCACAGTCCATCATGAGGCCGATCGTGCCAGTTGGTGCCAACACTGTTGCTTGGCTGTTGCGCACGCCATACTCCTCGCCATCACGTACGGCTGCGTCCCACGCCGCCGCGGCAGCGTCAACCAAACTTGGCTGAACAACGTCGATGTTGTCAATCTCTAGGTTGGCATCGCGATGCATTCGCAACACATTGAGCATGTATCGCTCGTTGGCCGAGAAACCGGCGAACGGCCCCATTCGGCTCGCAGTGCGGGCGCTAGTCGCGTAAGCATGGCCCGTCATCAACGAAGTCAATGCTGCTGCCCATGCTCGACCGCCTGTTGAGTCATACGGCATGCCAAGTGCCATCAACAACGCACCCAAGTTTGCATATCCAAGACCAAGTTGACGGAACAAACGGCTGTTCTCGGCGATTTTTTCTGTTGGATAATCGGCGTTACCGACAAGAATTTCTTGCGCAGTAAACATAACTTCGATCGTGTGCATGTACGACTCGACATCGAACGTGTCGTCATCGTTCAAGTACTTCAACAAGTTGATCGATGCCAAGTTGCACGCCGAGTTGTCGATGTGCATGTACTCGCTACATGGGTTTGATCCGTTGATGCGACCGGCCGCATGAGCGGTGTGCCACTTGTTGATCGTTGTATCGAATTGCAAGCCTGGGTCTGCACACTCCCATGACGCGGTTGCGATTTGACGCCACAGATCTCGGGCGCGAATGGTGCGCACAACGCGACCATCTTTGACCGCAGTCAAATTCCAGTCGGCGTCGTCTTTTACGGCCTGCATGAACTCGTCGGTTACGCGCACCGAGTTGTTGGCGTTCTGATATTGCACCGAGAAAGAATCTGCACCGTCGAGGTCCATATCGAAACCTGCGTCACGCAATGCACGCGCTTTTTTCTCCTCGCGCGATTTGCACCAGATGAATTCTTCGATGTCTGGATGGCTTGCATTGAGAATGACCATCTTTGCGGCGCGGCGCGTTTTTCCGCCCGACTTGATTGTGCCCGCTGACGCGTCAGCACCACGCATGAAACTGACTGGACCAGATGCAGTACCGCCACCCTTGAGATGCTCGGCACTGCTACGAATGTTCGACAAGTTAATGCCAGCACCCGAACCACCCTTGAAGATGGTGCCTTCTTCTTTGTACCAATTCAAGATCGCGTCCATCGTGTCGTCAACGGCCAAGATGAAACACGCACTGGCTTGTTGCGGCACACCGTTGACGCCGATGTTGAACCACACCGGCGAGTTGAACGCTGCGCGCTGCGTAATCAAAATAAATTTAAGTTCGTTGCAGAAAGACTCTGCCTCGTCTTGGTCGATGAAATATCCGCACTCAGTGCCCCATTTTGTGATCGTGTCAGCGACTCGGTCGACGACTTGCCGCATCGAATTTTCGCGCTCTGGCGTGCCAGGTGTACCACGGAAATATTTTTGCGCGACGATATTCGTCGCATTCAACGACCAAGAAACTGGAAACTCAACACCAAGCTGTTCGAACGCAACGGTTCCGTCTTTCCAGTTTTTAATTTGCGCATCACGACGCTCCCAGACCACTTGGTCGTAAGGATGAACTCCAGGCGCTGTGAAGTGACGACGGATTCCGATTGACAAACGCTCCGGTGCGAGTGACATATTCTTTTACCTTTTCTTTCTATTCGTTATGAGTCAACAATTGCTTGTGGCAACTGTTGGCTAGTTCATTAAAAATTTCGTTGTTTACGCAGTGCTTCGAGGTGCGGTTGTCGCCGCATCTGGGCCTCAAAAGAGACCACAAGATGTTGTGCCTAACTGCCCCCCATTGCAGTTACGCCTACAACTGGTAGGTTCAGATTACAGCACTGTTATTTGGCTTTGTCAATCATTTAGAAGCCTTATTTTCTGCCCTTTCATAAGCACTCGAAACACGTGTCCGAAGCATACGGATGACACCCTGTGGATTGGAAGTGGACAGCCATGTGAATTACAGGATTCTTCTGTGGATTGCCTGTGCGCAACCGTGTGATTATGAAATTCGCGTAACCGAAACCGGAATTCCGTTTAAAGCGCTATTTCCAGAAAGCGGATCAATCTCTTTTTCGTCGGTCAAGATATTCGAATTCACGCCGGCACGCGACGCGGCTACATGTGTGTTAGTTCCGGGCATTGAGTGCCCCCAACCGTGAGGCAAACTTACGACACCGACTCGAATTGAATCGGTAATTTCTATTGGCGCATCAACACTGCCTACTCGACTCGTCACACGAACTTTTGATTCGCCAACAACGCCGAGCCGTACAGCATCATCTGGATGAATCTGCAATGTACAACGGTCTTTGCCTTTGACAAGTACCTCAATGTTGTGCATCCACGAATTATTTGAGCGCAAGTGACGTCGACCAACAAGTGTCAACTTCGAATCATCGAATTGCACTGAAAGTAAGTCACAAAGACGCGACAGATCTTCGATTAACTGTGGTGGGGCAAGTTCAACCTTTCCTGAAGGTGTTCGCAATACTTCGGGCAATCGTGGCTCGAGTGCACCAAAGTCGATGCCGTGTGGTGCTGCGATCAATTTGTCCAGTGTCAAACCATCTGGTGCAGCACCGAAGCCGTCACCAAATGGGCCTGAGCGTAGAAGAAAATCAAGTATTCGATCTGGTCCCCTTCGCCCAGATTGCGAGAGTTCGTCGACAAGCTGCCGTACGTCTCTGCCGTAGACATTTGACGATGAATCTTGAACCGCGTTTTGCACGATACCAGCGATTGCAAGATCATCAATCACGCTCACGTCAGTTTCAGCACCGAGGCCTGAGACGACTGCAGAAAGTTTGGCCAAAATTTGCCACTCATCTAAATCATTCGACCCAAGTGGCAAAACCGGCTCGCTGTAATTCGCAACGTTGCGCACGGCGAAAGTTAGAAGTGCCAAGTCATAGTGACTGCGTTGCAATTGTGACGGTGGTGGCAAAATTACATCAGCAAATTTCGAGGTCTCATTTAGATACATGTCGACGCTGACCATAAAGTCGAGCCCGGCGAACGATTTAGCAAGTCG
>RFMT01000286.1 GCA_009927565.1 Acidimicrobiia bacterium | reverse complement strand
GGGCTTCGTCGTCTGTGCCGATTACGGCTAGGGTTTTGCAACGCTAAGAGTGCAAAGTTGAAGGAGCACGAGTCATGCCAGAAGCAGTCATTGTCGCAACAGCCCGAAGCCCAATTGGTCGCGCAAATAAGGGATCGCTGACCGAATTGCGTCCTGATGACATGTCGGCGCAAATCGTGCGCGCGTTGATGGCCAAGGTGCCACAACTCAAAGCCGACGATGTCGAAGACTTGATGATGGGATGTGGCCAACCTGCGGGTGAAGCCGGTTTCAATATCGCTCGCGTTGTAGCAGTGCTCGCCGGCCTCGACAATGTTCCTGGCGTCACCGTGAACCGCTATTGCTCGTCAAGTTTGCAGACAATTCGCATGGCGGCGCACGCAATCAAGTCCGGTGAAGGTGATTGCTTTATTGCCGCAGGTGTCGAAACAGTTAGTCGTTACGCCTCAGGCGCAAGCGATATGGCACCGAATGCAATCTTTAAACCATCGGGCGAGCGCACGAAGGCTCGTGCGGCCGGCGGTCAAGGTGTTTGGTCGCCACCATCTGGTCTGCCAGACATGTACATCGCGATGGGTCAGACAGCAGAAAATGTTCGCGAACTCGAAGGCGTAACCCGACGTGAAATGGATGAATTCGGCGCGCGTAGCCAACAGCGTGCGGTCGCGAACCAAGAAAATGGTTTCTTCGAACGCGAAATCACCCCACTCACTTTGCCTAACGGCACGGTTGTCGCCAAAGATGATGGCCCGCGTGCGGGCACAACCGTCGAAGCGCTTGCAGGTCTGAAGCCTGTGTTTCGACCTGACGGAGAAATCACCGCAGGCAACGCGTGTCCGTTAAACGACGGGGCCGCCGCAGTCATGGTGATGAGCGACGCGAAAGCCAAACAACTCGGTATCAAGCCATTGGCGCGAATCGTTTCTTCGGGTGTGTCGGGTTTGAATCCAGAAATCATGGGTCTAGGACCAATCGAAGCATGCCGTCAAGCACTCAAGCGCGCTGGCATGACAATCGATCAAATCGATTTGGTCGAAATTAACGAAGCGTTTGCTGCGCAAGTGATTCCGTCGGCAAAACATCTGGGCATCCCAATGGAGAAATTGAACGTGCACGGTGGGGCAATCGCGCTCGGTCATCCTTTCGGCATGACTGGTGCACGCATCATGACAACGTTGATTAACGGGTTGCAACACACTGACAAGCGTTTTGGTCTCGAGTCGATGTGCGTTGGCGGTGGCCAAGGCATGGCGATGATTATTGAGCGCTTGAAATAAAAGGTGTGCGCTAACGCGCAGTGTTCAAATTTCTTGAGTGCATGATGCCGGCCGTTCCGGCGATTGCTGCAATGCCGAGCGCAACTACAAAAAATGTAATGAATGCCCCATAAGCGCCATAAATTGTTGGCGCAATAAATGCGGCCACCATTTGACCGAACACATTGACCGCACCTGACAGACCCTGTGCGGCTGAGGCCCGACCGAGTGGCGCCGCTTTGGCAATCGCTGAAAGCGCCGCTGGCATCATTGTTGCCTGCAAAATGCCCTCGAAAAGGCCAATGCCGAGAATTACCCACGGTTGTTTTACGACTCCGTATGAGATTGTCAACAAACTAATTGGAATGATCAGCCAGAGCACCACAGCAATGGGCGAACGTTTGTCGATTAATTTTCCTGCTCGGGCCGAAAAGAAAATGAAAGGTAAACCGTAAACAGCAAAAGTCAAACCAGTCATTGCGTTGTTGCCGCCTAAGTCATCTAAAAAGCGATCCCAGAGCGCATCGAACATGCCGGTTGGAAACGTGACTGCAAGAGTCAAAATAAGCGCAACACGCACACTGCGAATTCGCATTAGGTCAAAACTCAGGCGCTGTGATTCTGTTGTTGACACGAGTTCTGGAAACTTGCGCGGACTGATTATGAATAATGAGATCACTGCGAGCGCCCCAAAAAGCAAAAATGTGCTGTCCAGTCCGAACGGGCCAATGATTAGCGAGCCAATAAGTGGGCCAGAAACGAAACCACCGATCTCCATACCGGCAACCGCACCGAGTCTTTCGGCACTGCGAGTCTCGTCGAGATGAGCCGCCAACGCTCGCACCGCCGGAAACGTTAAACCGATTGAAGCCCCAACGATGCCACGCCCAATTATGAAGACAAACAGCGCGTCGCCTAACGCAAAAGTTATCGAGCCGAGCGCGGCCAGCCCAAGACCAAATTGAATAAGTTTCTTGCCGTGACCGCGGTCAGCCAGCGGGGCAACGAATAATTGCACAATCAGACCCATCGCAAAACCAGTGCCTGCGATCAGTCCTAACGCCGAGTCGGCATATTTATATTGTTCTTGCAGCTCCGACATCGATGCGAAAACCACGCTGTTGGCTGACGCTGTTGCGAAAACGCTGAACAGCAACAAAAGCAAATCTGCGCGTTGGTTTTCTTTTGGTGTCATAAATGATCTATCTAGATAGTTCGTCGATCACAGAGTCAAAAAATATTGGCCAATGATGCATCGCCCAAGCGTCAAACTCTACTTCGCATAAACCAACACACGAGATATTGCAAGTCGGATCGTGCCACAAGAAAGAACCGGCACCCCCAAAGTGGCCGTACGTCGACGCACTATTGCGGGCGCCCATCCAGTGCGGGTGTTTTGTACCGTGCACTTCTGGTCCGAACCCCCAATTGCACGGATCAAATCTGCCAACACCAGGCACGACTCCCTCGAGTTCGGCAAATTGCGTTGTCGTTGCAACGCTTGCTGTACTAGTTGAAATCAGTTGAGGGTTGCGCAACTCGAGAGCAAACTCAACCAAGTCGTCAACACACGAAAAAACGCTGTGAGCGGCTGAACCGTTCAAAAAACTCTTGTTCATGCCGAGCGGTTCAAAAACTGCTTCACGCAAGAATTCGCTGAAGGTAATTTCGCTTACTTGCTCGACATGTTCGGCGATTAATTCATAGCCAGTATTTGAATAAATCCGCTTACGACCTGGCGTAACTATCGGCACTGCGCCGTCGAAACTGTAGCCACCGGCATGTGACAACAAGTGGGCGAGTGTGCAATCTTGCTGACCGACTTGTGCGTCGAGACTTGTTGAGCCGTCTTCAACACAAATTAATGTCGCCCATGCTGTTATCAGTTTCGAAATCGAGGCGATTCGTGAGGTTCGAGTTGTGTCACCAAAAGTGTGTGCAACGCCACGCCGATCAATGATGCAAATTGAGGTGTTGCTCGCGGGCCATTCGCGAACGAGGTCAAACGCCCGCATCGGGCTATTTTGCTGCGCGAACTAATTCGGCAACGCGAAATGCCAAGTCGAGAGATTGCCGAGCATTTAGCCGCGGGTCGCAAACTGTCTCGTAGCGGGTGTCAAGGTCTTCTTGACTTACTGTTTCAGCACCACCCAAGCACTCGGTGACGTTGTCGCCGGTCAACTCAATGTGAATGCCACCTGGCCAAGTATTTTCAGCGCGATGTGCCAGAACGAAACCGGTTATTTCACGAATGATGTCATCAAAGTGGCGAGTCTTGCGACCGTTTGTTGCAGAAAAAGTATTTGCGTGCATCGGGTCACATGCCCAAACAACAGGATGACCAGCATCTCGGACTGCGCGCAACAGCGGTCGCAATCCAGATTCGATTTTGTCGGCGCCCATGCGCGTGATCAGCGTCAGGCGACCAGGTATGCGCGACGGATTCAGCACTTCGCACAATGACAGCACAAAGTCAGTTGAAGTATCGGGCCCGATCTTGCAGCCGACAGGGTTGCCAACACCACGCAAAAACTCGACGTGTGCGCCGTCGAGTTGGCGAGTTCGCTCACCAATCCACAACATGTGTGCAGAACAGTCATACCAGTTGCCCGTGAGCGAGTCTTGTCGGGTTAGCGACTCTTCGTATCCAAGCAACAAAGCCTCGTGGCTTGTGTAGAAATCAACTTCGTGTAACGCGCTGTGGCTTTCGGTATCGACACCGCATGCACGCATAAATGCAAGTGCTCGTTCAACCTCGCCAGCAACTTTCTCGTAGCGCAGACCTTCGGCGCTAGTCGTGACGAATTCTTGGTTCCAGGCATGCACGCGATTCAGGTCGGCAAAGCCTCCCTTGGTGAATGCGCGCAACAAATTGAGCGTGCTCGCAGATTGGTGATATGCCTGAACAAGTCGTTGCGGGTCTGGCACTCGTGATTCGCCGTGCGGGGCAGGATCATTGACCATGTGGCCGCGAAATGAAGGCAGTTCGACGCCACCAATCTTTTCAGTGTCGCTCGAACGAGGTTTTGCGAACTGTCCGGCGATGCGACCAACTTTTACGACAGGCACACCCATTGAATATGTGAGCACAAGTGCCATCTGCAAGATCACGCGCAGTTTTTCGCGAATATTCACCGCTGTGAACTCTTCGAAACTCTCGGCACAATCGCCAGCCTGCAACAAAAAGGCGTTACCGCTCGCAACTTGGCCAAGCGATGCGAGCAGCGATCGTGCTTCACCAGCAAAAACAAGTGGAGGATATGAACTGATCTGCTTTAGCGCCTGCTCTAGATCATTTTGGTCTGGCCATTTTGGCTGTTGAGCAGCGACGTTGTTCTGCCAAGAAGACGGGGTCCAACGAGTACTCATAGTTATAACCCTATTGGCAGGGCAGGCC
>RFMT01000086.1 GCA_009927565.1 Acidimicrobiia bacterium | reverse complement strand
GAGCACTGCGCTCACCTTTTTCGTGACGCTTCTTTGCCTCGCGACCAGCCTCGATCGCTTTCGAGAGATCGCGTTCATCTTCGGCATTGAGCAACGCGACTTTGCCGATTTCGTTCAGGTAGATGCCAATTGAGTCAGACATGGGGGGTTTGATTTCTTTCTTTATGGGGGTATTCGGGGGACTTGTTACATTAGGGCATCGGCACAAATAGGTCAAGGGGTTAGTGAAAATTTTCATAATTTTTTAAGCCAGGTTTTATAAGCCTTTTGTTGAGTTAATTATGGGTAGACGGGTCGCTGACTCATAAACTTTGATAGTGCCAATGCGTGTCGGACTGTTCGGGGGAACATTTGATCCGCCCCACTTGGGTCACCTAGTTACGGCCGTAAATGTCCGACATGTGCTCCAACTTGACCTCGTCATCTTGATGGTGGCTAATGATCCTTGGCAAAAACACGGCTTACGCGAGGTCGCAAGCGCCAACGATCGCTTGGCCATGGTGAAAGCCGCAATTGCAGGTGTCGATGGATTACTTGCGGGCGAGGACGAAATTACTCGGGGCGGTCCGAGTTACACAGCCGACACACTGGCCGTTTTGCACGAGCGATACCGAGATGCACAGATTTTTACCATCGTCGGTGATGATGCGGCCGCCAAATTTGGCTCTTGGCAGCGGGCTGATGAAATTGCCAAGCAGTCAACTCTGGTTGTGGTCGATCGCCCTGGCTCGCCTCTATTGCCACCAAGCGAATTTGATTGGCATCGTGTCGAAGTACCGCGTCTCGAAGTGAGTTCGAGCGATCTTCGTGCGCGATTTATCGACGGCCGTCCACTCGAATATCTAGTTTCTGATGCGGTTCTGCAAGTTATTGCTGAGCGCGGATTGTACGGTTCAAAAAAGTGACAGCAATTCCACATCGACAACGACAGCGCGCAATCGTCGCGCTTTGTTGCGGCGTTGCTGCAGCACTGATGTTGCCAGCCGGCCTTGTCGTTGGCTACAACTCAGTTCTTAACTCTGGCAATGGAACAAACGTCAACAATGTAAAGACTTTGACTATTCCGAGCACTCCTGTGGCATTGTTGGCGACTGTTAACTCGTCAAACGAAGTGACTTCAATAAATGTGATTGCGCTCTCTGGCAACAGTTTGGGCGGCACGATTATTTCACTTCCGGCTAAGTCAATGGCAGAAGTAGCCGACGACGAAGAAGTGCGCCGAGTATCAGATTCGTATACGGGTGGTGACGCCTCGGCTTTTGTTGCCGATGTCGAAGGTCTGCTTGACGTCTCGATCACAACAGTCGGCATTCTGAAGCGCGCCGATCTGATTGATCTATTTGAGCCGATCGGTCCGGCTGAAATTCTTTTGGATTCTGATGTTCGCAACACCGAACCCGACGGCGCGCAACGCACAATTGCAAAGATCGGCCGAACAACAGTTGAGACAAAGACACTTGTTGACATTTTGTTGGCGCGCCAAACAGATCAGGCTGAAGCCGATCGCTTTAATCATCAAAAGTCTGTGTTGACTGCGATCGCAAATACCGTTGGTCTTGGTTTGAAACTTGAACCCGCCGTATCTACGGCCGAGACGCCAGCCGATTTCAAGTCGGTTTTTCAAAGACTGATTTCAGGGCCAATCCAAGTTTGGCAATTTGCGGCTAGCGCCGTGCCTGCAGGTGACTTGAATCCCAACTCGATTGATATGTATCAACTCGACCCTGCTGAAGTGACGATGATTATGGCCAGTGTTGCGCCAACATCGAAGACCTCTTCAGATCTCACGGGGCAGTTGTCGGTGCAGATTGACAGTCCATTCAATAATGCTGTTGTTAGTCGCGAGATAGTTCGTCGGTTGATGGCTAAGGGTTTGAATATCGCTTTGGTGCGTGAGGTGCCTGGGCCACCACAAGAAATTACGCGGTTGCTTTATGTTGACAGCAATGTTCTGGCGGGTGTCGAAGATTTGGCCGGCTTTATTGGTGAAGTTTCTGCAGGTCGCACCAACGAGCGGGCACAAGGTATCGATCTGCAAATTGTGATTGGTGCGTCTTTCGCTCAGTTTCTTGAGAGCAATCCTGAGATTCCGACTACTACCCTGAGTGTCGGCGACGAATGACAGACTTTCAAATTCAACCTGAGGCACTGCAAATAGCAAAGATTGCCGCA
>RFMT01000302.1 GCA_009927565.1 Acidimicrobiia bacterium | reverse complement strand
CATCGTGCCACAGCCTGGATATCTCGAGGCAGTTAAGAATTTGGTGCACCAAAACGGTGCACTCTTGACATTTGACGAAGTCAAAACTGGCTTAGTCATTCACCAAGGCGGGGCGACGGCAATGTACGGCGTCACCCCCGACATTGTTTGTCTCGCAAAGGCACTTGGAGGCGGCTTGCCCTGTGGCGCAATCGGTGGCACGACCGAAGTGATGTCGGAAATTGCGAGTGGCAGTTACAGCCAAGTCGGAACATTCAATGGCAACCCATTGACCATGGCTGCGTCAAAGGCTGTACTAACCGAAGTTTTGACCGACGACGCATATCAGCGAGCAAACGAGGTCGGCACTTACATTTTGAAAAATGCGTTGTCAACTTTGCGTAGTCACGGGCAAGGCGCACACGGATATCAGTTTGGTTTCAAAGTATCGGTCGTATTCTGCGCTGAACCAGCAAGAAATTATCGCGACTTTCTAGAAGTCAGCACTGGTGCCATGCACTTAAATTATTTAAAGCAGTTTAATGGTGGGGTTTTTTTGGCGCCGTGGGGCAAGAGCGAGTCACTAACACTTTCTGTGGCTCATAAGCAAGAACACGGCGATGTGTTTTTGGATAACCTTTCGCAACTAGGCATAGTCATCGAACAGATGACCGAGAAAACTTCAGAGGTTTTCGCAGCAGGTAGCTTCAACTGATTTCAGCACGATAGCGACGAACGAGATGTTTGCAGTATCGCTCCATTTTCGTGTGGTAGGCATTGGTAAACGACTTCGACGCCACGCCACGCTGCACACGAACACATACTGAAATATCTTGCTGGTTGACCAAGTCGCTAAAACTGATTGTCGGCTCAAGATCAAACTCGGGGTTGTCGACAGCGTCTTGCGGAAACAGGTAATACGTGTAAATGGTCGTATGGGTTGGCGAGCGTGGCACATAGCGAGTGAGCACAGCAACGGTTGGCGAGATATCGATCAACATATTCGGGTAAACGTACGCGCCGAAAACCGAGTAGTCGTCTAGATCATCCATTGAGGGCAATAACGGTAGTTTTTCGTCTTTTTTGAAAGACAACGAGGTCGCTCCAGTCGACAGGCTCACGCCCCAATCAGAACGATCTTCTTGAATTGTTTTGCCTGTTTTATAAACAGGTACGAGATCGACAAGTTCGGGGTGCACCACGGCACAATGCAAACACTCGCTGTAATTTTCGGCGAGAACTTTCCAGTTGGCTTCAACTTCATCGATTGTTGTTCGAGCATTTTTGAGCTTTGAGAGAGCAAACTTTTCAAGTTCGAGCGGACGTGAATAGTGGTCGTTAAGCCATGTTGTCAGTGGTGGGGCGTTAGGGTCGAGCGAGACGAATATCGCCCCCTGCCACTCGTCGACTTTGACCGACTTCAGGCCAAGCGTTGAACGGTTGATCGAGTCTTTTTCATGCAGTGGGGTCGCGACGAGAGCGCCGTCAACCGAATAGCTCCAGGCGTGATACGGGCATGTAATCGCCGCGCCATAACCAGAACCGCTTGAGTCACAAAGTTGTGAACCGCGGTGTTGGCAGACGTTGTAAAAGGCCCGAAGTTGATTTTCGCGATTGCGCAAAATCAGAATGCTCTCGTCGCCAATGTCGACCACCAAGCGATCGCCGACTTTGTTGAGTTCTTCGCTGATGCCAGCAAAGCACCAATTCGTGCCGTAGATTTTTTGCATTTCGCGGTTGAAGATTTCGGGTGAGTTGTATTCTTCGCGGTTAAAACTCTCACTGAGTCCGGTGATTTCTTTTGCGGTCATTAATTCCATCCCAAACCGATTGGAATATCTTCGTAATCAACTGTCCACAATCGACCACCGTTTAGATCTGAACCGTCATAGCAGCGATAGCCAAGAAGACGCTGTTGCAGTGGTGTGAGTGTTTTTGCTTGATCTTCGGTGACACCGAGGCATCCCGCTTCTTCGGGTGTGAGCCAGCCGTATATATACGACATGTGCAGTCCGAAGCGCGGTTCATCCTTGGTTTTGTTTGCGCTCGCGCTGTGCAGAACTTTTCCGGTGTAGATCATGCCGCTGCCGAGTGGCATGACGGCTTGTGTAATTTCGTCGTCGGTGGCTTCACGTTTGTAGTCGGCCCACCTGTGGCTGCCGGGCGCAACACGTGTGGCACCATTTTCGGCTGTGAAATCAGATAGCGCGAGCATGCAACTGACCTGACAAACAGGAGTTGTCGGCGTATTCATGGTCGGCCAGTCGTCTGAGTCGCGATGCATGTATTGCGGGTTTCCGCCTGGCATGACAATCATCATTTGGCCCGTGTTCATCCAATAACTGGCACAATATGGTTTGAGCAGAGCATCGGCGACGCCAAGCAAAATCGGGTGCACGAGTACCTCGTCGGCAAAAGTGCGGGATCGGTGGGCCAGGCGGGTAAACCGTTTGGTTTGTTCGCCCCAAAAATGATTGACGAGCTCGTGACTCGTCTTTGGACCGACTTCAGTCGACATCGTTGTTGATTTCAGTTCTTCGAGCATTCGCGCTACGACTTCGGGGCTCAGCATGTTGTGCACTATCACGCCGCCATCGCGGTCGAGAATTTCAAGAATTTCACTGAGTAGCGCCGTCTTGCCATCTACAACTGCGAGGCTCGGTTTTGCGGTCGCAATTTGAGTATTCATAAAACAAATTCTACCAATTAGCCTTCTGGCATGCGATTTGACCTGCAAATCAACCCTGGTAATTCGATTTGGCCAATCGCTCGCGATGCTGCACAGGCGGCTGAGGCTGCAGGTTTCAAAACTTTGTGGACAGTTGATCATCTTGCAGGAGATGTAATGCACGCACCCGATATGCCGGAGTGTTTCACTCTGCTCGGCGCCCTTGCTGCTGCAACTTCAGAAATTGAACTCGGGCCGTTAGTAGTGAATGTTGGCAATCGTCACCCTGCGATTCTCGCTAACAGTGTGGCCACGATGCAACAGATTTCAGGCGGACGATTTGTGTTGGGTTTGGGTGCTGGTTCGTCGCCAGATAGCCCGTTCGCTGCCGAGCGCAGAGCGATCGGCTTATTGCCCCCAGCAAATCTTGCAGACCGTCATGCGGCGTTAGTCAATGCACTCGATGTGATGAATGAAATGTGGTCACCAACGCGGCGTGCTGAACTTGCGACGTTTCCGATTGCGAGCCCAAGACCGAATGTGATTATCGGTGCAAACAGTGTTGCGTTGGCAAAGATTGCGGGCGAGCGCACAAATGGCATAAACATACGTGCGACACACGAGCGAGCCAGTGAAATTTTGGCAGCGGCGAAACTTGCCCACGAAAATTCAAGCATCGCGAAACCCTTCACGGTTTCAGTTTGGGAACACTATGACGAAGCGCTTTTGCGTGGTGACGACCCCCGTTTGAATACTTGGCGACAGTGGGGTGTCGATCGCGTAATTCTGCTGATGTTCAAATCAGTCGACTTCGCCGCGCTCAACCGCGCCACAAAATTTCTGAACTAGCGATTTAAATAACGAAGTTGATAAGGCGTTTGGGGACGATGACGATTTTGGTGGGGGTGGCGCCTGCTAGTGCGGCTATAACTTTTGCATCGGCGAGCGCCAATGTACGCAATTCGTCGTCGGTGATCTCGGCTGGGGCGGCCAAGCGTGTACGCAGTTTGCCGTTGATTTGTACAGGTATTTCGACTGTTTCGCTGATCAAAAGTTTTGGATCAGCAACTGGAAACGCGGTGTAACTAATTGGCGTTTGTACGCCGAGCTTCTGCCACAGTTCTTCAGCGACGTGTGGGCAAAGTGGTGAAAGCATCTGAGTTAGTGGCACAGCAATTTCACGTGGTGTCGAGCCAACAGCATTGACGTGCACAGTGAGCGCGTTGTTGAGTTCAATAAGTTTCGAAATTGCGGTATTGAATCGCAAGTTCTCCATATCTTGGCGTACGCCGTCGACACACCGATGTAGTGCGCGACGCAATTCAATTGGTGCTGGTTCATCAGAAACATGCAATTCGTTAGTTTCTTCGTCGACGATGTTTCGCCAAGTGCGTTGCAAAAAGCGTTGCATGCCGACGACATCTCGGGTGTTCCACGGGCGACTCGCATCAAGTGGCCCGGTGCTCATTTCGTAAAGTCTGAAAGTGTCAGCACCAAATTCGTCATACATCTCGTCAGGCGTGACGATGTTCTTTAGACTTTTGCCCATCTTGCCGTATTCGCGAACAACAGTTTCGCCCTCAAATGTGTAACTGCCATTCTTTTCGACGACTTCGTTGGCGGGCACTGTTTGTCCGCGCGAGTCGCGATATGCGTAAGCCTGAATGTATCCCTGGTTGAAAAGTTTGTGGAATGGTTCTTCGCTCGATACGTGACCGAGATCAAACAAAACTTTGTGCCAGAAGCGTGAATAAAGCAAGTGCAAAACTGCGTGCTCAACGCCACCGACATATAGGTCAACGCCACCAGTGTGTCCGGCAGACTTTGGGCCCATCCAGTAGCGCTCGACTTGCGCGTCGACAAATCGTTCGCTGTTCGTCGGGTCGAGGTATCGCAATTCGTACCAACACGAGCCAGCCCATTGCGGCATGACATTGACTTCACGTCGATAAGTTTTTTTGCCCTCGCCAAGATCGAGTTCAACTTTCAGCCAATCGGTGACGCGCGCGAGTGGCGGCATCGGGTCGGTTGTTTCGTCGTTGGGGTCGAGCGCCTGCGGTTTGAAGTCGGTAAGTTCAGGAAGCTTGACGGGCAACAACTCGTCTGGCACCGAATATGGCATGTCATTTTCGTCGTAGACAATAGGAAACGGCTCACCCCAATAACGCTGTCGAGAAAACAACCAGTTGCGAAGTTTGTAAGTTATTGCCGACTCGCCACATTTATTGCTTTCAAGCCACGAGTTGACTTGCGCAATTGCTTCGCTCATTGAACGCTTGCCGTCGAGAGAAAGATTTTTGTTCGACGAGTTGATGTAATTGCCTTCGCCCACAAACGCAGTTGGCCAAAGCCCGCAGTCGGTGGTTGGTGAAATATTGTTTTCTGCAAACCATTCGGTTGGCGGCATTTGAATCGCAACGATTGGCAAGTTGTAGGCACGTGCGAACTCGAAGTCGCGTTCGTCGCCAGATGGCACAGCCATAATCGCGCCAGTGCCGTAGCCCATCAATACATAGTCGGCGATCCAGATTGGAATTTGCTCGCCAGTAACCGGATTAGTCGCAGTTGCTCCGGTGTCGACACCAGTTTTGGTGCGATCGTCGTTCTGTCGTTCGTTGTCGTTGAGCTTTCGCGCAGACTCACGGTATTTTTCGACCGCAGATCTTTGCGATTTTGTGGTGAGTGCATCAACGAGCGGATGCTCAGGCGAAAGAACCATGAACGTCGCACCAAAAAGCGTGTCGGGTCGAGTTGTGAAGACTTCGATCTCGCCAGCAGCAGACGAAAACTTAACGCGCGCGCCGGTACTTCGCCCGATCCAGTTGCGCTGCATAAGTTTGATTGACTCTGGCCAATCGAGTCGGTCGAGGTCGTCTAACAAGCGGTCGGCGTATGCAGTGATACGCATAGTCCACTGGCGCATGTTGCGTTTAAACACGGGATAATTGCCGATGTCACTGCGACCTTCGGCGGTGACCTCTTCGTTGGCCAAATTGTGCCGAGACCCGGACACCAGTTCACTGGCGCGTTGGCAAGATATACCAAGCGATACTCGTCGAGAATTTTGCGCTGCTCAACTTTTGACA
>RFMT01000294.1 GCA_009927565.1 Acidimicrobiia bacterium | reverse complement strand
TTTTAAATTCGGCGTAATTTCTCGATAAGACTAAGTTTTACAGAATGGCTACGACAGCAAATTCGCAAGATTTTTCGCTAAACGGTTTGCGTGTGTTGGTGACGGGTGGCGGTTCGGGTATCGGCAAAGCGATCGCCGATGCGATGACGAAAGCAGGTGCTCGTGTTGTTGTTTGTGATGTCAACAATACGACTAAGCCAAATTATGTTTGCGATGTTTCGAACTCGAGAGACGTCGATGCGATGTTTGACGCAATTCAGCGAGATCTTGGCGGTCTAGACGTATTGGTCAACAATGTCGGCGTGCCAGGACCAACGGCTCGCGTCGACGAAATGGATGCTGACGCATACGACGAGTGCGTGCGAATAAATCTGGGCGGCACATTTCGCTGCACCAAAGCCGCCGTGCCGATGTTGCTAAAAACTCGCGGTTCAATCATCAACATTTCGACAAGCGCCGGTATCTTCGGTTATCCGTTGCGCTCGCCATATGTCGCAGCAAAGTGGGGAATTATCGGCTTGACAAAATCGTGGGCAATGGAACTTGGCGCCGACGGAGTTCGATGCAATGCGATTTGCCCAGGCTCGGTTAGTGGCCCGCGTATGGATGGCGTGATCGAACGCGAATCGGCTGCAACTGGCGTGAGTCCGCAAAACATTCGCATTGGTTATGAAAACCAAGTTTCATTGAAAACTTTTATCGATGCGACAGATATTGCAGCAGCGGCTGTTTTTCTAAGTTCGCCTGCTTCCAGGTTCATTACTGGTCAGGTTTTGCCCGTCGATGGCAATATCGAAACCATGCGCGCCTAATATTTTTCGAGGATCAAATATGTCAGCGATTGAATTAGACGGCGCGGTAACTCTCAAGAATTTATTTAAGTCGTATGGCGACCGAGTTGTAGTCGATGACGTCTCATTAGAAATTAAAGCAGGCGAGTTTTTCTCGATGCTTGGACCATCAGGTTGTGGCAAAACAACAACGTTGCGGATGATCGGTGGCTTTGAACAGCCTGACAGTGGCAGCGTATTTATCGATAAACGCGATGTAACCAACGATGAGCCAGAAGAACGACCATTGAATACTGTTTTTCAGAATTATTCGCTGTTTCCACATCTCAACGTCAGAGAAAATGTCAAGTTTGGTTTGCGGTTCGAAAATAAATTTACAAAGAGTTCGAAGCCAGAAGAACAACGAGTTGGTGAAGCGCTTGAACTTGTTCAACTTGGAAGCTTCGGCGAACGTCGAGTGCATCAACTCTCAGGTGGCGAGCAACAGCGTGTTGCGCTTGCTCGCGCGCTGATACTTGAGCCCAGTGTCTTGTTGCTTGACGAGCCTCTCGGCGCACTCGACGCCCAATTGCGTTCGAGATTACAGATTGAATTAGCAACACTGCAACGCCAGATCGGTATCACATTCATATATGTCACTCACGATCAGCATGAGGCTTTCACAATGAGTGACCGTATCGGAGTGATGCGCGCTGGTCGATTAATGCAAGTGGGTGCGCCTCGCGAACTTTACGAGTCGCCTAACTCTGTTGAAGTCGCTCAGTTCGTGGGTGCGGCAAATCTGATCGCCTGCGAGGTGACTTCGCAAGGTGTCGTCGAATTGCCAGGTGCAAAATTCATCGCACCAGAAACTGCACCAATCGGAAAGGGGATGGTGATGATCCGCCCCGAACGCATTCGACTCGGCTCGGGTTCACAAAAAGCGACGATTACTCGAGTGACTTTTGCGGGTTCGAGTCTTCGCGTCGCGCTTCGGATCGGTTCTGTCACTGTCAACGCCGAGGTGCCCAATGATGAGAATTCGGTCAGTTTGAAAGAAAATCAAGAAATTAATGTCGACGTGCTACCTGACGCCGTGCGGGTTTTGCCTTTCGAGTTGAGTTAATTTTCCATTTGGGTCACATCGGCGAGGCAGCGCGTAATCCACCGCGTTCGCCGTTGCGTTTGCGCCAGGTTGACAATGCGAAAAGCCCGAGAATCAGAGCGGTAAAAGAAATTATGACGAGCAGGGTCGCCAAGGCGTTGAGAGCCGGTGTCGCACCGCCGCGCACTGATGAATAGATTCGCAATGGCACTGTCTCTGAGCTGACGCCTGCCGAGAGAAAACTGGTGATCACAAAGTCATCGATCACGGTTGCAAAGACAACGACGAGGCTGGCCATAACCGAAGGCCATAGCATCGGGAACAAGACGAATCTCAACGCTTGCCAACGAGTGGCACCCAAGTCGCGAGCCGCCTCTTCGAACGAAGCACCGATCGAGACGAGTCTGGCGCGCACAATGACCACCACACTCGCCAACGAAAACGTGACGTTGCCCAACAACTGCGCCACGAACCCGAGTGGCACGGCAGTCAGTAGTCGGGTGAATGTGATCAAAAGCGCAGAACCAACGACTATTTCGGGAGTTATCAACGGCGCAGATGTGAGTCCTTGAACAAAGTTTGCGCTGCGGCCGTGCATGCGTTGTGAGCCGATGGCGAGAGCGATGCCGAGTGGCGTGACGATCAGCAAAGTGGCGACGGCTAGGACGAGCGAGTTGAAGATTGCATTTCGCATTTCGGCGTTTTGCAATACCGACAAGTTGGGGTCTTGCCACCACCAACGAAGTGAAAAGCCTTGCCACACGGTACGACTACGACCGTCGTTGAATGAAAAAATGATCGCAATAACTACCGGGACGAGGCTCCAAATTATGTAGCCCCAAATAATCAGGGCAAGACGCGAAGTCGAACGTTGCGCAGTCATCGGTTTCACGTCACCTTGTCACTTGTCGTGATTGTTGGCGCGTACTACGCAGGTAAAACGACATCAGTAGCAAGAGAAACAACGACAAAGTGAGCACGAGTAGAGCACCATTTTGCGGTTGAGAGCTGGCATTCAAAAAGAAATCGATTTGATTGCCGATCATTTCTGTGCTGGGTGATCTAGAGAGCAAGTCATTGGTGTAATAGTCGCCGAACATCGGCAGTGCGATCAAGACACCGGCGGCGACGAGTCCGGCTCTCGACATCGGCAGGGTGACCAAGCGAAATGCCTGCCTCGAATTAGCGCCGAGATCGCGCGCGGCGTCGATCAACCGCCAATCGAGGCGGTCGAGCGTAGCGAAAAGAGGCAAAATTAAAAATGGTATGTATCCATAAACCAAGCCAAGAGTCACCGTGATGGGCGAGCCATCAAGCCAGTTGTAGTTGATGCCGAAAATACGCATAAAACGTGTGAACAAACCATCGACACTGAGAAGGTTGACCCACGCCAACATGCGCATTAAATAGTTGACCCAAAACGGCACAATGATCAGAACGAGAAGCATCATTTTTCTTTTGCCAGCGTGACGCGCCAAAAAATATGCGATCGGAAAACCGACGACAAAACACAATGTCATCGCGCAGAAGACATAAACGATGGTGCGTAGTCCAACACCCCGTAACGGGCCAGTTGCCAAACTGGTCAAAACTTGTCGGGCCTGGGTGAAGTCCCATGAAAGCGGATTCCATTGGGGTACTGCGTCACGGAAGATCGGGTCGATCGTGCCGAATGCGATGCACGCAACTGCATAAAACGGTAGCGCGAACAGCGCAATCAGCCAGATTGTGCCCGGAAATGCGAAACCTGCCCAGAGGCGGGGCGATTTTTTCAACTTATCCTGCGGTGAAACGCGTCCACTGTTCGAGCCAAAGAGCATCTGCTTGTGGTTCAAGCGAAACCTGGGCGATACCCGCGTCATATTTTTCGGGTGTAACCAATGCGTCTACAAGCGACTCGGGGATCGTGCCGCTTGAAATTAGAAGGTCGACGGTGATCGACTCTAGTGCTGGCTGGTAGCCGACATATTCGCGATTGAGCAACGCATTATCGGTGTCGCTCAAAAAGTTGATCAATTGGTGTGCCAACACGGGCGCTTTGGCGGCTTTGGTTACGCACATGAAGTCGTTCTTGGCGATTGTCTTATCGGGATACCAAAAGCCCAGCACATCTGGTTTGACGCCTTCTGGAAGATATTGCAAGGCGGTGAACAAGTCGCCAGACCAAGTGAAGTTGATGTCGCGATTGCCAGCCGGCAGTTCTTGGTAAGCCAATATGTCAACTTTCGGATTCGTCGCCTCGCGAAGTGCGACCAGGTCGTCGCCGGCTTTGGTGATGACTGCAGCATCGGTGGTGTTGGCGTCGAAATTGCCGGCGCGAAACATCGCCATCGCCAACGTGTCGCGATACGAATCGAGAAGCGCAAGTTTGCCGCTGAACTGCGGGTCCCAAAGTGTGTCGTAACCGTTGCCAGCGAATGCATTCTTATCTATGCGATCTGTTCGATAGCCGATGCCGTTGCCATAAATGAAATACGGCACCGTGTATTGAGACTCAAGGTCGTAGTACGGATTTTGCAATCCACTTATCACATTTCCGAAATTTGGGATGTACGACTTGTTAAGTGGCTGAAGCAGGTCGGCTGCAACGAGTTTTGCCAACCCCGTATCTGTCATGCCGAGAATCAAATCTGGTTTAAATGTGCCGTTACGCAATTTGGCGATAGCGGCCTCTTCGGTGTCGTAAATACTGGTCACTACTTTGCATCCGAATTTTTCTTCAAAAATTGCGATTGAGTCTGGATTCTGATAGTCGGCCCAGTTGAGAATTTCGAGCGTGCCCGATTCGTTAGGTAGACCATCGGCGATCGCGTCAGTCGTTACGGGCAACTTGATTGGGTTCTGTGGTGTGCCGATCGATAAACCACCTGACTCGGTTTCAGTTGAACCACCGCAGGCTGCAAGTAACGAGCCCCCAAATGTGATTGCACCCGAAGTGATAGCAAGGTTTCGCAAGAAATCGCGACGCCCCATCGGTCTGAATTGGTGGTTAGTCACGGCCTAAACTTAGCAATGTGAATTCGCTCGACCAAATTATCGAGGTCGAAGAGAAGACGTTTCTTCGGCGCGTGCCTAAGTCGGTAGCGCTTCACCAACGAGCCTCGCTATCAATTCCCGGTGGTGTGCCTTCAAGTTGGGCGAGTTCGCGACCTACCCCAGTATGGGTCAGTCACGGTGATGGTGCTTATGTCTGGGATGTTGACGACAATCGATACATCGACTTTCATGCTGGCTACGGCGCAAACATTGTCGGCCATGCCAACCCGAGTGTGGTTGCCGCCGTGCAAAAACGCGTAACTCAGGGCACGCACTTTGCCCAGCCGACACCCGATTCAATTGTTGTTGCCGAGGAGTTATCGCGCAGATTCGGTCTGCCGCAGTGGAGATTTTGCAACTCGGGAACAGAAGCAACAATGGACGCAGTGCATTTGATGCGCTCAATAACCGGACGTGATTTGATTGTCAAAGTTGAAGGCTCATACAACGGGCACCACGACTCGGTTGCGATTTCAATATTTCGTTCGGCTCAAGAACTTGGCCCTGCAGACCGACCATGGCTAACCCCGGGTGCTGGAATCCCGCAAGCAATTGCCGACTGCGTTCGAATCGTGCCATTTAATGACATTGACGCGCTGAAGCGGGTGTTTGTCGAATACGAGGGTCAAATTGCTGGCA
>RFMT01000311.1 GCA_009927565.1 Acidimicrobiia bacterium | reverse complement strand
GGTCTCTAGACCGCACTCATTTCGTAAAGAGTTGATCGTTGGCGCAAAGTGCGCCCAAGTGGCGAAGTTATTGCTCTGAAAGACTCTTCGTTCATTTCTTGACCGTGGCTTGCGCCCGCTGCGCGAGAAATATTTTCGTTCATCAGCGTGCCACCAAGATCGTTGCACCCAGCCTGCAATAGTTGAGTTGCGCCAGCGTGACCGATTTTTGTCCATGAGACCTGAATGTTGTCGATCTGACCGTGATAGGCGATGCGGGCAATGGCGTGCATCAAAACTGTTTCTCTGAATGTTGGACCACGCCGTGATTTGTGTTGCAGATAAATCGGTGATGCCATGTGCACGAATGGAAGGCCTACAAACTCGGTGAACCCACCAGTTTCTTTTTGCAGATCGCGGGTTCGAACAATGTGTTTTGCCCAACTTTGAGGGTGTTCGACAGCGCCAAACATAATCGTGATGTTTGAGCGCAATCCTGCTTGGTGGGCAACACGGTGGCATTCAAGCCACTCTTCCGTGCTTATTTTGTCAGAGCAGATAATCGCGCGGACGTCATCATCTAAAATTTCGGCGGCAGTTCCAGGTAAAGAGGCGAGGCCCGCTTCTTTTAATCGAATTATGTAATCGTGCAATGGCTCGCCGAGCCTCTTCGCGCCCTCGGTAACTTCGAGCGCGGTAAAACCGTGAATATGAATCTCTGGCGCTGCTTGTTTGACCGCACGTGCAACATATATGTAATAGTCGCCGTCAAAATCTGGATGTATGCCGCCTTGCAGGGTTACTTCGGTGGCACCAAGTTGCCAGGCTTCGCTTGCCCGACCAGCGATGTCGTCAAGAGTCAAAAGATATGGCGTACCGCGGAGGTTCAAACTAAGCGGGCCTTTTGAAAATCCGCAGAACTTGCATTTAAAAGTGCAGACGTTGGTGTAGTTGATGTTGCGGTTGTGCACCCAGGTAACAACATCACCGACCGCTTGCGCACGCAGACTGTCGGCAAGTTGCGCGACGGCGTTTACTTCGACACCACGTGCGCTGAACAGCGTGACGATTTCGTTCTGGCCAACTTCTTGTTGTAATTCGACGCCTCGCAGGATCTCGGCGATCGGGCCAGAAATCTTTTTGTTTTCAATTTGCGCGCTGATCAAAACTGGTGGGGGATTATTTGCGCCCGAATACCACTGGGTCGAGCGGTGGCCAATCAAGACAACTTCGGCGCCATCATGCACGACATCAGCCGCTGTCACTTTTTCTGGCCAAACTTGGCCCGGGTCGTCTCGACCGAGACCTTCGGCGTCGCTGCGGTCAAGTACTTTGAAGTGCAACGAGTCGTCGAGCCATTTTTTTGGCGAATTGGCGAACTCTGGATAAATCGTCAGTCGCGGCGCGAGAGCCTTTTCGCGTTTTTCTGTTGCGTCACGAAGTTTTTCAAGCGAAGGCCATGGCCGCTCGGGGTTCACGTGATCTGCCGTAACCGGTGAAACGCCTCCCCAGTCGTCGATGCCTGCATCGAGCAGAACGCCGAAGTCGTCGCTCAAATTCGGCGGGGCTTGCAAATGAATCTCTGGCGGCAAAATGATGCGAGCGGCAGCAATCGACCACAAATATTCGTCGTGCGGACATGGCTTTTCGCGTTGCATTATCGTTAGCGGTTTGGGCAGAAAATTCTGCACGATCACTTCTTGAATGTGGCCATATTTGGTATGTGATTCGGCAATTGCTTCGAGTGCAACAATTCGATCTTGGCGAGTTTCGCCGATACCAACCAAGATGCCGGTTGTAAATGCGATGTTTAGTTCGCCAGCGAATTTGAGTGTGTCGAGTCGGCGTTGCGGCTCTTTGTCGGGTGCACCGCGGTGGCAATCTAAGTCATCACGCAGTGATTCGAGCATCATGCCCTGTGATGGCGAGACACGACGCAACATCGCCAGTTCGTCGCGATAAAGCGCACCTGCGTTTGCGTGCGGTAACAAACCTGTCTCGCGCAATACGAGTTCTGCCATGTCGTGCAAATAGTGCACTGTGCTGTCGTAACTGTTTTGCTTCAACCATTCTCGAGCGACTTCATAGCGCAACTCTGGGCGCTCGCCGAGAGTGAACAACGCTTCGTGGCAACCAACTTTTGCACCTTGTCTGGCAATTTCAAGAACTTGCTCCGGGGACAAGTATGGATTTTCAAGGCGCGCGGGCGGCTGGGCAAAAGTGCAGTATCCGCACTTGTCGCGACACAGCATCGTGAGTGGAATAAAAACTTTTGGCGAATAAGTGATACGACTGCCGAATGCCTGATCGCGAATTTTTCGCGCGACAGTCATCAGGTCAGCAGATGACTGCGAGATTAGAGATGAGTTTGACGACGCGTGACGGCTCTCAGACAACCTGACCCTCCGATGGGTATCGACTTGACTATTTTGAGAGCGCCGACTCAGGTTCTTCGCCGTGTTAGAGAGGCGAAGACTCTTGTATCTGCCGTGCGCCTCTAACCGTAGCGCCGCCGTCACCGATGCGCAAGCGAAAATTCGTTACGAGGCTGGTTTTGACAATGCGCGGAAGAGTGCACGAACGTTGTCGCCCGAAATCGGCACGCGATGACCAGTGCGAGAGATAAAACCCAGTTGAACCCCAGTTGATGGGTCGAGCACTGTGAAGACTTGCTCGTGGCCGTCGGCGTCGACTATTACATCAGTGAGTAGCGGCACATTTGCGGCCTTGAGTGCCTGTTGTACGAAGCCCGCATTGAGCACTTCGATCGCAATGTGCTGAACCCCTGAGCCGTGGGTTGCGAGATGCGCATCTACACCGGGGTCGCCGGGTCCGACCAAAACAACGGTGACGCCACCAGCGTCGGCTGTAACAATTGCTGAATCTTGTGTCGGCGTCGTCTTGAAGCCAAGCGAGGTTAAAAACTGAATTGCAGCAGGCAGGTTAGTTACGGCAACAACGACGTGGTCTATTCGACAGGCGACAGTGTCGAGAGCGCTTCGAAGCGCATCGGCTGTTTTATTTGGCGCCGGCTCGGTGCGCACTTCGGCGATTTCGATGCGATGCGTTTCGGCAAGCAAGATTCGAAACAATTGCTCTGTGAAATCTGGATCAACCTGCTTGTCAATTGCCCATTGTCGGCGCAAATTCAAAACTTCTCGCACTCGCTGGGGTTGCATCACCGCTGTGGCAGTCTCGGCTTTTACCGCGGCAACTTGTTTGCAAACCGCCATACGTTCAGCGAGCAAGTTGACGATAGCTGCGTCAATGTCGTCGATGCTCTTGCGCAACTCGTTTAATTTTTTAGAGTTTGTTGCTTCGCTCATCGTCGCCACCATTTTTTGGTGCGGCCTGATTTCGCGGTTGGCGGGTTCATCCGTTCAATATGCTTTGCCAACATGTCCATTTCTATATTTACTTTGTCGCCGACCTTGCGCACGCCGAGCGTCGTGACTTGTTGAGTGTGCGGAATAACGGCAACAGTAAAAGTGTCATCTGTCAGATTGAACGCAGTCAGACTTATACCGTCGACTGTGACCGAACCTTTTTCAACTATCAAGTGCATCAAGTCGCGCGAAATGCGCACGACAAGATTTGGCGCGGGGGCGACAATCTCGCCGACACTATCGACATGACCCAATACCAAATGACCGCCAAGTCGATCGCCAAGTGCCATCGGGCGTTCAAGATTGACGACATCACCGACTTTCAGTGAGCCTAGATTTGTACGCGAAAATGTTTCGTCGCTGACGTCGGTAATCCACGAATTTGAGTCGAGTTCGACAACGGTCAGACAGCAACCATTAACCGCAATCGATGAACCAATTTTTGATCCCTCGAGCACGGTTTGCGCCGAGATGCGCAGACGCGAACCATTCAGTTCAGCGACTTTGCCAAGTTCTTCAACGATGCCAGTGAACACGCCATTTGAGACTACTTGCCGA
>RFMT01000391.1 GCA_009927565.1 Acidimicrobiia bacterium | reverse complement strand
GGGGTCGCCGAATGCCTCAAAATAATTTGCGCCAAGCCATGGTGCCCAAGGGCGCAAAAATTATCGAACAGCGAAGAGGCACGGCCCCTGGTTTAATTTGTCCTGTCGGCGAAAAAGTCATGTATGCCGTGCCTGGCGTGCCATTCGAACTGTACGAGATGTTTGAGCGAGCGATATTGCCCGATTTGTTGGCGAGAAGCGGTGAGGCATCGGTTATCAAGAGTCGCGTTCTGCGAACTTGGGGCGATAGTGAAAGTGGGCTCAATGAACGACTAGTTGGAGTAATCAACGAACTTGAAAGAGTTGGCAACCCGACCCTGGCGTTTCTGGCTAGCGGCTGGGAAGGCATCAAAGTCAGACTTACAGCAAAGGCAAACACCGAAGGTCAAGCAATTGAACTGCTCGATATTTGGGACGCGAAGGTTCGAGAGCAAGTCAAAGACCTTGTGTTTGGAGTTGATGAGCAGAACATGGAGACAGTGGTTCTGCAAAATCTGCGAGACAGAAAGTTGACGCTCGCGGTCGCAGAGTCGGTAACAGGAGGTCTCGTTTCGGGTCGTCTGACTGCGATTGCCGGTGCGAGTGATGTGTTTCGTGGTTCGATCGTTAGCTACGCCAGTGAAATCAAGTTCGATCTTTTGAACGTGACCCGCGGGCCGGTTGTAAGCGAATCCGCGGCAAAAGAAATGGCTGTCGGTGTTCGTAAGACTCTCGGCAGCGACATTGGGTTGGCGCTGACTGGTGTTGCCGGACCGACAGAACAAGACGGAGTGAAAGTCGGCACTCTTTGTGTTGGCATTGCATTGCAGAATGGTGACGTACGCACAACAACTTTTAATTTGCCATACGGGCGCGAACAAATGCGACAATTCTCAGTGATTAGCGCATTGAATTTTTTGCGTCAATCGCTTTAGATACAAGGCTTTTTAAGTAATAACACCACGGTAGAATGATGGTGTTGTTGCGCCCGAGCAACAACGAGGAACGCGTTTAGGTTTTTGTGGCAAACATTCTCATCGTTGGTGCTGGTGGGGTCGGTGGCGGTATGGCCTCGATTGCCGAGACTCGAAGTTTCTTCGATTCGTTCGTGCTGGCCGATATAAATTCTGGTCGCGGTGACGAGATCATCGCCAAACTAGAACAGCCTGGTCGTTTTTCATCGGCGCAAGTTGACGCGCGAAGCAAGTCAGAAATTGTGGCGTTAGCCCAGCGCGTTAAAGCCGATGTAATCGTCAATGCGTGCGATCCAAGACTCAATGAGCCAATTTTTGAGGCGGCTTTTGAAGCGGGTTGTACATATTTGGACATGGCGATGAACTTGAGCAAGCCGCACCCGACTAATCCTTATGAAGAAGTGGGCGAGCCACTTGGCAAAGATCAGATTTCTGCTGACGAGCGCTGGAAAGAAAAGGGTCTTCTCGCTTTGGTTGGCATGGGCGTAGAGCCCGGCTTGAGCAATGTGTTTGCCCGTTATGCGTCAGACCACCTATTTGACACCATCGACGAAATCGGTGTGCGCGACGGTTCGAATTTGTCGATTGATGGTCTTGATTTTGCGCCGACATTTTCTATCTGGACGACCATCGAAGAAACTTTGAACCCGCCGATCATTTGGGAAAAGAATCGGGGTCTGTATACAACTGACTGTTTCAGTGAGCCAGAGATTTTTCATTTTCCTGCGGGCATTGGTGCCTACGAATGCGTGAACGTAGAGCACGAAGAGGTGCTGATGATTCCTCGTGAGATCGATTGCAATCGTGTGACCTTCAAATACAGTCTTGGTGCTGAGTTCATTGACTGGTTGAAGACCTTTGCATATCTCGGCCTAGATAGCACCGAGAAAATTCGTGTCGGCGATGTCGCGGTTTCGCCAAGAGATGTGTTGGCTGCAGTGCTGCCGAACCCAGCAAAATTGGGCCACTTGATGCATGGTCGCACTTGTGCTGGTACCTGGGTAAAAGGTATGTATGACGGCAAGCCTCGAGAGGTGTATCTGTATCACGTGGCTGACAATGAAACGACAATGCGCGATTGGGGTTCGCAGGCGGTTCTGTGGCAGACGGCGATGTGCCCGGTTGTCGCACTCGAATTGTTGACAAACGGAAGTTGGAAGGGCACTGGTGTGCGTGGCCCCGAGGCGTTTGACGCGGTGCCGTTTTTGAATTTGCTTGGCGAGTACAACACTCACCACGGCATCATGGAGATGGGACCTGGTTTGTGGCCGAGTCCGAGGCCAACTGGACAACCAGGTTGGGACCGACCCGTCAAACGCGCAGTGGTGCCTAGCGTTTAAAGTTTTTGCGCGCGAAAACTATTTGCCAGCAAGAATTTTGATAACTGGTGCGAAACTGTTTACGTCTTCGCCGCCGACGATGACATAAGAAAAACCCCAGCGCTCGCGACGAGCGAGAAGATCTTCTGCAATTTTTGCTGGTGGGCCCATTAATGCAAACGGCGAGTTGGCGACCATATCGGGTGCAACTTTGAACATGTTTGCGGTGCCGTTGATTGCTTCTTCGGCACTGTCGCGAATGTTGACCAAAAAAGTTCGAATGTTCAGTTCGATATTCGACATGCGAGAGCCCGCGGTCTGTTTGACTAAATCAACTTTTTCGGTGACGGCTTCGGCGCTCATTTCTGAGATTGTGTCTGCATTGACTACACCGTCTTTTAGAGATGGATTAATGCCAACGATGTCGGCCAGTTGAGCGGCGAGTTTCAAGACCCGCGGCCCGCCGCCACCAATCAAAATGGGCGGACATGGTCGCTGCACTGGTAGAGGTGTCGCGGTGTAGTCGGTGATGGTGTAGTGCTTGCCCGAAAATGAAAACTTCTCACCGGTCATTGCGCGTTTGATGATTTCTAATCCTTCAAGAAATCTGTCGATGCGCACGCCAGGTTTGTCGTATTGCATGCCTGATTGAACGTAATCAGTCGCCATCCAACCCGCGCCTATACCGATCTCGAGGCGACCATCTGATAGCAAGTCGAGAGTGGCAAGTTCTTTTGCCAAGACAACTGGGTGTTTGTAGTCGTTGTCCCAGACGAGTGCACCGATGCGTAGGTTCTTGGTTGCGTTGGCCGCAGCCATGAGTGCTGGCACTGGTGCAAGTTGATCGGTGAAGTGATCGGGCATTGTCAGTGAATTGAAACCGTACGATTCGGCACTTCTGGCGAGTTCAGTCCACTCTTTTTGTGAGGACGCTTTACTGGCTTGAATACCAAATCGAAACGGACGAATATCTGCGTGTTTAGAAGCCATACTGCAACAGTATCGGTTGCAATAGTCACGCCCGGTACGCAGAACCACTGTGTGTTGCACTTGTAGAATTAGCAACACGGTGGGCAAACTTCTTCGCGAGATCGCGGCCAAATTGAAGGTGCGACGGCAAACTTTCGCACGAATGTTGGTGATAACTATTGCCGGGGCGCTGTTCATCGCAGGCACTATTACGGCGATGGCACCACGCGTGTGGGGTTTGCTTAACGCGCACACACAAGTGCCACCAAGTTTGACAAATTTTTCGGGGCTTGCCCAACGCAGCACAGTGTTTGATTCGAGCGGAAAGCAGATCGGTTCTTATCAACTTGAGAACAGTCAGATGATGAGTATCGACACTGTGCCAGCAGATGTGGTGGCAGCAATTTTGGCTCTCGAAGATAGTGAATTCAAGAACCACAAAGGTGTCAACTTGCGTGCATTCACACGGGCTGTGTTGTCAAATTCGCGTGGTGGTTCGAAGCAGGGTGCGAGCACTATCACTATGCAAGTCGTTAAGAACGAGTTTTTAGCTGGGCTTGAGCGCGATGGACGCTACAAAGTCTTGCAAGCACGATATGCGACGATGCTCGAAAAAGAAGTGCCGAAAAAATTGATACTTGAGCGTTACCTCAACACAATTTATCTCGGCAACAACACGTACGGCTTGCAGGCAGCGGCCGAAGTTTATTTTGGCAAAGATGTTCGCGAGTTGACGCTGCTTGACGGTGCGTTTCTGGCTGGGCTGATTCAGGCGCCATCAAATTATGACCCGATTCAATATCCGGACAGCTCGCGTCGAAGATATTTGCAAGTGCTTGATCGACTTGTTGATACTGGTTTGTTGACTCAACAGCAGCGTGAAGAGATCGGTGAAAAACCGGCGATTCCTGAGGTGATCAATAAAAAAGCTCAACGCGACGTTTCACGAACTTACTTCAACGAAGAAGTTAAGAATTTTTTGTTAAATGGATCCGATATTTTGGGCACAAATTATCAGCAGCGCTATAACGCCTTATTCAGGGGCGGAATAAAAATATTCACGACTCTCGATTCGTCGGCACAACTTGCCGCTGAGCAAGCAGTGCGTGATCGGCTGCCAGCCAACAAAGCAGGCATTACTGCAGCGATGGTCTCGCTCGACGTGAAAACCGGTGCTGTTCGGGCAATGGTCGGCGGGCCGGGTTTCGTGGCGGGGCAAAGCGAAGTGAATTTGGCGTTGCGTCGTAGGCAAACGGGCTCAAGCGTGAAGTTTTTTATCCTTGCTGCAGCCCTGCAAGCAGGTGTGCAGCCTGACGATTTGATCGACGGCACTTTGCCGTGCACATTGTCTAACCCGGGCAACCTTGACGAGCCATTTGCGATCACCAAAGGTGTCAGTCAGCCGACAGCATCGTTGCGGGTGATGACGTGGTTGTCGATCAACTGTGCTTATGCAAAGTTGTCGCAGATCGTGGGTCTCGAGCGCGTCGTCGAAACTATGTACCGCATGTCGTCGTCACAATGGTTGAGCAAAGAGAAGTTTACGATTCAGCCGTATGCGAGTCTTGCAACCGGGGCAAACGAATTGAGTCCGATGGATATGGCGTCGGGCGCACAAACCTTGGCGAACACGGGTGTGCATCGCGAGCCATACATGATCGAGCGAATCGAAGATGCTCGCGGAACGGTTTTGTATCAATATCAAGCTGCGAGTATCGAACAAACTTTGCCTGCAGAAGTTGCGATTAACGCCACCGATGTAATGAGAGGTGTCATTGAGCAAGGCACTGCGCGACGAACCCCACTCGAAGATGGTCGACCTGCAGCCGGAAAAACGGGAACCCAAGACAACAATACGAATGCGTGGTTCGTTGGTTTTACTCCGCAGTATGTGACGGCAGTTTGGGTCGGAGATCCGAAGGGGTATACGAGAATGACAAAACGCAACGTGCCAGAATTTGCGAGCGTAATCGGCGACCGCGGTGGAGTGCAGGGTGCGATGTTTCCGGCGGCAATTTGGAAGTCGTATATGGATGAAGTACATCGTGGATTAGAAGTCCTCGAATTTGCAGCGCCGCCAGCCCCAATTCGTTCGCCGTTGCGGCTTTACTTGCCTGGCGTTGAGTGCCCAGCAAGAGTTATCTCGGGCACGATTCCAACGCCAAAACAAGATGCCAAGACGACGACAACTGTCTTAGGTGCTGAAACAACTATTGCCAATACTGTTGTGGTCAGCGTGCTTAGCCCCGATACGACAATTTCGCCGACAGACCTCAACCCGTTCTCGCCCGTGCCGACGACAGATCAAGGTATTTACTTTTACGAGTGCGCTAAGCCTCTACCGAATTTCGTTCAAACTACAACTGGCACGCCTTAGTGGTAGATCTACGACCATTACTCGAATTACAAAAAGTAGACACCGCTTTGTCTCAACTGGTGCATCGTAAGGCAAATCTTGATGAGAGAAAAGTATTGGCTGCCGAAAAGGCAACTTTGGTGTCGACTGAGAGCGAGAAACTGAAAGTTAGCAACGAGTTGAAGTCTGCGAAATCAGAAATAGCGACACTTGAGACGGCAAATCAAAAGTGTGAGGCACAGATTCTTAAATATTCGCAGCAGTTAAGAACTGTGATTGCGCCTCGAGAGGCCGAAGCACTGCAGCACGAAATCGAAACTGTGCGAATCGAACGCAGCCTGAATGATGACAGAGAGCTGCTTTTGCTCGAAACGAGCGACAAGTTAGAAGTGCAACTGCAGCAACTCGGAGAGAAAATTCGCACTCAATCAATAGCAGTAGCCTCGGCGACCGCTGCTCTGAATGAGGCATTGAAAATTTGTGATGGCGAAACGAAGTCACTCGACGACAAGCGTCTTGCTTTAGCAAATGCAATTGACGTTAAGTTGATCAAACTTTACGATGTCAAACGAACCAAACGTGCGACTCCTGCAGTTGCCGACCTGCACGGTTCGAAGTGTCAGTCGTGCCACCTTGACTTATCAGTAGTTGAACTTTCGGCATTGAAAAAGCTTGGCTCTGATGAACTAGCTGAGTGTCCAAACTGCGATTGCTATTTGGTTTTATAAACGCAATGTTTTTTTGGTTTATTGCAACTGCCATTTGGTCTGTTTGGTTCGTTTTTCGAGACCCAAAATTTGATTATCGCCTGGTGGCAATTGCTGCTCTTGTTCCCGATTTAGTCGATGGGTTACGTGGCTCTATTGGGCCACTTCACAGTGTGGTTACCAGCATTGTCGTTCTATTCGTGATCATGGTTGCAACAGCGGGGCGAAAACCAAGTCGTCAGCGTTTGCTTGCCATACCGATTGGCATGTTTATCCATTTGATTTTTGACGGAGCATTTTCGAATGCCGAGACTTTTTGGTGGCCGTTCATGGGTGCAAAATTGATCAACGAGCCATTGCCATCGGTCGAGCGCGGAATTTTGAACTTGCCACTGGAAATTGTCGGAATATTTGGCTGTGTTATTGCTTGGCGTTATTTTTCGCTTGCTGAAAAATCTCGCCGGACGAATTTCATCAAGACAGGTTCACTTAAGCGCGACTTGTGATGTCGTGAGAATAAAAACAGTGAGTCGGTCTATAAGCGGGATTTTGTAGCAACAGCAGTTGCCTGCTGATACCGACGACCATCCATCTATGCGGCCTACCCGAGGGTTGCTCGAAAGCGAACGGACAGTTCATACCCTCTGCGCGGCCTTGCTTCAAGTGACGTACCGAGCCGCAGTTGTTGCCAACCACGCTGGTGCGCTCTTACCGCACCGTTTCATCCTTGCCTGTGAAGAGTCTTGCGAAACTTCCATCGGCGGTTTGTTTTCTGTTGCACGTAATGTCAGGTTTCCCCGACCTGGCTCTCGCCAGCACTTTGTCCTGTGAAGTCCCGACTTTCCTCAATGTTGCAATGCGAGCACTACAACACCGCGGTCGACCGACCGACTCACCGTTGCTTTAAGTGTATTAGCGAAATTATTCGCTCAGCAAGAGATGCTGTCGTAAACAAGCGAGTTCAAACTCGGTGTTTCGAGAAGCAAAGTCGTTCTTGAGCCGTCGGCTTTTGGCGCCCCGATTGTCAATTGAATGTTGGCCTGCGAACCAAATGCAGCCGGAATTGCTGCAATGTTTGGCTTGCCAGTTGTGGGGTCATTCGTTGGACCCATTGACGCGATGCCAGGATTGAGCACCTGGGCCAAAAGTGCAGCGTGTCGTGATTCTTGCTGACCGATGCGAATCGCGTCAGCGCGCAATTTTGGATCTGAAATTAGATCAACTACGCCTTGGTACGTTTGAGCGGCGAGGTTTTCGAGAGCGTGCGCAAGTGCAATTACGTCGACACCGACATTTTCGTTTTTGTCGTCTGTAATTAGTGCAAGCGCAGGTGACAAATACAAATCGTTAATGCGAACATTGGCGCAACGGTGCTCTTTGCCGCCTAGTGCCCGTATCAAACTATTTACGGCATCAGCATGTTCTTGATGATCGTCGCGGAATCGCTTTGCAAAGTCTGTCGCAGCCGAGAGGTCTCCGGTGAATACGCCAAGACCAAGAGCGGCCGTGTAAGTGTCGATGGCGTTGTATTCAAGGGATGCTGCTGTGCGCAACAAAACCACGTCGGTGACTTCGGCTTCGGCTAATGCGGTGGTCGACGGAGATTCGCCAAGACGCGCTATAGCGCCATCATCGACTACACCAGTTTGTTTGCCACATGCAGCCAAGACCAAACCTGATGCCAAAGACAAACCGCTGAGGCGCAACAATTCGCGACGACTTATTTGGCTCATTGCGTCACCAACGACTGGGCTGGGTTTTCGAGCGCAAGATCTAAATTTGTCGAGGTCAATGAAGCGAGCATGGCCGCATGACGTGCCTCGATGGTGGTGATCGAAGCGAGCAACGAAGCGTGTTTGGCTGATGTGAGTCTTTCGATTATCGCCGTGTGAGTGGCAATAGCCGTGTTCTCGAGTTCGAGAAGCGTCGCCCACAATTTGCTGGCGTCAGAAAGAAGCGCAAAAAATTTGGTGTAAGCCTCAGCATTTCTCTCGGTTGCTGCACGCTTGCTGAGTACGCCGTTGAGAGTCTGTTCGTATGCCGTGTGATGGCTGTGCATCAGTTCGAGTAGGCCCTGTTCTTCGTCAGACTTGGATTTTCTCGAAACTGCACTGGCGTAAATGTCTCTTGCCGCCAGTTCGAGTGCCTGAGCTGCAACGAGAAGGCTGATGTCGTCTTCAGAAAGCATTTGATAAATCTAGACGAATTTAGAAGTCAAGGCTTGACAGAGCAGGGATCCAATTGCGCGCGCGAGAAATCGCCTCGTGCCATTGTGCGCGATCGAGTTCTTTATCTGGGCTCACGATTTGCACTGGTTTCCACGTGCTGGTGGCCTCGTTTATTGATGGCCAAAACGAGACCGCGACTCCAGCCAGAAATGCTGCGCCAAGAGTGGTGGCCTCGGTGACCGGTGAAACTTCGACGTTGCGTCCGGTCGTATTGGCGAGTGCTTGCACGAAGGTCTGGTTGCGGCTCATGCCGCCGTCAATGCGAATTGATGCGACTTTGAGTTGGGTCGCGGCTACAACTGCATCAACCATGTCGGCCCCACGATGGGCAATGCCTTCGAGAACAGCCCGCACAACGTGATTGCGCGATGTGCCGCGCGTGATGCCAAGAAGGGTGCCGCGAGCGCCGTAATCCCAATGCGGCGTGCCCAGACCAAAAAGTGCAGGTACGAATAGAACTCCGGCACTGTCAGAAACTTGAGCGGCAATTTCGTGGCTGTCCTCAGGTGAGTTCATCAGTTTGAGATCTTCAC
>RFMT01000038.1 GCA_009927565.1 Acidimicrobiia bacterium | reverse complement strand
AAACGCAACTATTGGGTATGTACCGTTCTCGTTGCGTGTAAATTTTCTTGGTCCGTTCTGGCCTGTGAATGTGTTCAGCATGCCTCCGGTGCCGAATGTGATTTTCGTTGCACCACTTGTGATGCACGCCTGACCGATTAGCGATGATTGCTGATCGCCGATTAGTGACGCAATTGGTGGCGCACCGGGCAGAGCGGTTGCGTCGCCGAGAACGCCCGTAGATGCGACAATTTTGGGAAGCGTCGAGATATCAACCCGAAGAATTTCGCACAGACGTGGCGACCATGACTGCGCATCAAGTTCGCAGAGTCCTGTCACGGCTGCATTGCTTGAGTCGGTGACATGCAGTCGATTGTTCGAGAGCGTCGCAGCAATAAAAGAGTCGACCGTACCGATGCAGACATCACGATGGTCGATCTTGTGTGCGTCAATGTAGTGCTTGAGCATCCATGCTGCTTTTGTCGCTGTTTGATTAGGGGCAAGCTTGATGCCGTGTTCAGCGTGCGCAGTTATGCATTCACCGACAGTACGAAGATCTTGCCAACCTAGAGCAGGACCAAATGGTTTGCCTGTTGACTTGCTCCAAATCACAGTTGATGCGCGTTGATTCGTTATTCCGACTGCGACAATCTTGTCTGTTTTTCGCGATTGTTCAATTGTCAAATTGCAAACTCGCATTGCGGCCTCCGCCAAATTTTGGGCGTCAAATTCGACAAGCCCCGGAGTCGGAGTATTTGGCCGACACGATTCGTAATTTAAAAATTGCAAAGTGCCATCATGGCGAACTAATCCGGCGCGTAGGCCGCTTGTGCCAATGTCGATGACTAGGACGCCCAATTTAAAGCCTCTCGTTTTTACGGTTTATATTCGCCGCGCCATGAGGCGATTCCGAGTTTGCCAGGGTTCAAAATATCTTTCGGGTCAAGGACGCTTTTTATGGATGCCAAAACCTCGTGCGCAGGGCCGAGCGCTCGTTTCATGTATTTCGCGCGGTTGATGCCTACGCCGTGATGGTGGGTGAGATTCGCGCCAGATTGAAGCGCAGCATTCTGAGCAGCATCCCAAATTTGAGAATAGGCGAGTTCGACTGACTCGAGATTTTTGTTGCTTGGTTCAGCAACGAACGTGAAATAGATGCACGCGCCGTCAATGTAACTGTGCGAGATGTGGCAAGACGCACTTCGTGCACCAGTGACCTGCATAATCGAACTCTTCACAGACTCTGCGACTTGATTCACTCGCGACCAAGCGACTGCAACTTCCATAGTGTCAATGACGAAACCTTTTTTTGAAAGAATTTGTAAGCCGCTTGTGTCGTTGCGATGGCTAAGCCAATTGTCCACAAGTTGCACCTCGGCATTTTCTCCGCCGTTCAACTGTGCCGACTCAGTGACGATTTCTAGAGTCGCATTGACCAACGACTCGACACCTTCGTCAAGAATCAAAAGCGTGCAGGTCGTGCCGTCGCCACCGTGACTGCGCTTGCTCTCGCGTTCGTCATAAAGACGCAAAACTGCAGGTGTCGCGCCGTGGCGTACAGCAGAACGCATCGTTTCGACCGCGGCAGCAAAAGTTTTGAATCGAAATGCGGCTTTCTTGGTGCAACTTGGCAACGGGTGCGCGCGCAACCAAATTTTTGTAATAATGCCGAGCGCTCCTTCGCTGCCGACAAACAGCGATGTCAGGTTTGGCCCGGCGGCACCAGCTGGCTCAGTGCCAGTCAAAATAACCGAGCCATCGGCGAGAACGACTTCGAGACCGGCAACCATTTCGTCGATTTTTCCGTAGCGAGTTGAAAATTGACCTGCTCCACGCGAGCCAATCCAGCCGCCGACGGTTGAAATGTCGAATGACTGTGGAAAGTGGCCGACAGATAGCTTGTACTTGCTGTTGATCTCAGTTTCTAGGTCTGGGCCAAAAGTTCCGGGTAAAACTTCAATCAAGCCCGAAACTTGGTCAACACTTACAACGCCGTTCAAGTCTGTCGTATCAATAACGACTCCAGCAAAGAGTGGCACGGCTGCACCGCAAACACCCGAGCGCCCGCCTGAGACTGTTACGGGTATCGAACTCTTGGCGCATAATTTGACGACTTCGCTGACTTGAATCGTCGATGTTGGACGGCATACAACCCGAGGACGTCGTGTAGTCATGCCATTCAGCGCCCAATGCATTGCTAGTGGCCACCAATCGCGAGCGTGTTCAACCAAATCGGTTGTTGAAGTTGAGCTTGGGCAGATTTT
>RFMT01000224.1 GCA_009927565.1 Acidimicrobiia bacterium | reverse complement strand
CACCCGCAACAACATCTCTTCCGTGCTCCGCGTCGATTCGCGCTATTTTTGCCGGATTCCAACTCATCATCGCCACAACGTTTCGAATTTCACACCCACCTTCAGCCAAAACAACACCCAAAGCGGTCTCAAGTCCCAACATTCCAGGCGGTGCCATGTCGAGCGACATCTCTTTGTCTCGCCGAGGATGCGGCGCATGATCAGTTGCAATTGCGTCAATCGTGCCGTCTAACAAACCGGCCTTCAGAGCTCGAACATCTTCGATCGACCTCAGCGGTGGATTTACTTTAAATACTGGGTTGTAGCTCGCCAAAAGTTCTTGAGTCAACGACAAGTGGTGTGGTGTCACTTCTGCAGTAATCGGAAGACCATCAAGCTTGGCTGCTCGCACTAAATCGACACTGCGCATCGTTGATAGATGAAGAAAATGCATCGCTGCGCCAGTTATGCGCACCAGTTCGATATCGCGAAAAACCATCAACTCTTCAGCGATAGCCGGCCAACCCGGTAGCCCCAAGTCGGTGCAACAACTGCATTCGTTCATCACTGCACCCTTTGTTAATTCTGCAACTTCACAATGTTGCGCGAGGGTAATGCCGAGACCCTTTGCATACTCAAGCGCTCGACGCATTAGTGCAGCATCTTGCACGCCGTTGCCGTCGTCGGTAAACAAAGTGACACCTGCGTTGGCCAACTCGGCCATCGGTGCCAGAGACTCACCATGACGACCGAGAGTTATGCATCCGCTCGGTACGACATCGACCAAACCAGCGCGCTTTCCTTGCTCGCGCACGAAATCAATTACAGCTACCGAATCTTGTGGCGGATCGGTGTTCGGCATGGCAACTAGCGCCGTGTAGCCGCCCAATGCCCCAGCACGACTGCCCGTTTCAATAGTTTCGGCTTCTTCTTTACCAGGCTCACGCAGATGTGCGTGCAAGTCGACAAATCCGCTGCTGACGATACAACCTGAGGCATCGAGTTGAATGTCGCCTTTTAGATTTTTGCCAATTTCAGCAACACAATCATGTTCTATTTTCACATCCACAATTTCTTGCGAGTTTCGATTTATTACAGTGCCACCTTTGATCACGATTGATTTACTCATGCTTGACCCCCAAGACTTGAACCACTGCCAAGCAATTCGAATAGAACCGCCATTCGCACTGATACACCGTTAGCAACTTGACGATGAATCAAAGAATTTTTTACATCAGACGGATCAATCTGCATCTCGACACCGCGATTCATCGGGCCAGGGTGCATAACGATCGCATCAGACTTCAAAGCCATAACTCTTTTTTGCGTCAAGCCATATTGCTCGCTGTATTCACGCAGCGTAGGCACATGACCTTGTGCCATGCGCTCACTCTGCAAGCGCAACATATAGAGCACATCAACTTTGTCGATAATCTCATCGAGCTTGTGCGAGATGCCGACAGGCCAATGCGAAACATCAGGCGGCAACAAAGTTGGTGGAGCAACAAGCACGACGCTTGCCCCAAGCAATGTAAAAGCCTGAATATTGCTTCGCGCCACACGCGAGTGCTTGATGTCTCCTACGATCGCAATTTTCATTCCTGAAAAATTTTGGGCGTGAGTTGCCTCGCGAATGGTGTAGCAGTCGACTAGCGCCTGAGTTGGATGCTGATGCGCACCATCACCGGCGTTGATTATTGATGCTGTCGTCCACTGACTTATCTGCCACGGAATACCCACAGACTTGTGTCGAACGACAAACGCATCAACCCCCATGTCGGTGATCGTTGCTACGGTGTCACGCAGCGACTCGCCTTTGTTGACACTCGAAGTTGAAACGTTGAATGTCATCGTGTCGGCTGAAAGTCGCTTGGCTGCAGTTTCAAAACTCAGCCGAGTGCGCGTTGAATCTTCAAAAAATAGGCTCGCAACAGTGCGCCCTCGAAGCGCAGGAACTTTGGGTACCGGACGCTGATTGATCTCAGCCATGTGATCTGTCAACTGCAACAGTCCGGTCAGTCCATCAAGACCAAGCTCGTCGATTGATCGCAAATGTTTCATGATTTACCCTCGGGATTTGGCGTGACATAGACACCGTCGCGAGTTGCTGAAACTTCGTCTGCACGGTGCGTGGGCAAGTTCTTACCGACAAAGTCAGGACGAATTGGCAATTCACGATGACCACGGTCAACCAAAACTGCAAGCTGAACTGCACGCGGCCGCCCGTAGTTGTTGAGCCCTTCCATCGCGGCTCGCACGGTGCGTCCCGTATAAAGAACATCATCGACCAAAACCACCGTCGCACCCGACAGATCAAACGGAATATTGCTAATAGCACCCAGAGAAACTGGTCGCATTCCGATGTCGTCGCGGTGCAGGCTTACGTCAAGTGCACCCACCGGCACCTTGACTTCTTTTTCAATGTGGTTAATCTGCGCCGAGATTTCTTCGGCTATCCAAGTACCACCACGCTGCAATCCAACGATCGCCAAGCCATCAACACCATGGTTGCGCTCGACAATCTCATGGGCGATTCGCACAATCG
>RFMT01000257.1 GCA_009927565.1 Acidimicrobiia bacterium | reverse complement strand
TCGCTGCGGAGTTCGGTGAGGCCGAGGCCGGTGTCGCTAAGTTTTTGGACAGCAATTGAGAAAACTAGTGGTGCGATAACGCAAGCCGCACCAAGTTGCATGAGGCGTTTTCCGTGAATTTGAGGGTTGTGTCGAATCGGGTTTTCGATTTTGCGCAGCGAAAAAATCGCAATCAAGACCGAGAGCAGTGCTGCGCAAATCGGTGCAATGACTTCGGACGCCGGAAAAACGCGATTGGCGAAAACGATTAGCGGCCAGTGCCAGAGGTACCACGAGTACGAAATGTCACCTATTGCGGTTAGTGACTTTGCACTGAGCAATTTGGTAAAAAGACTGTTTTGGTTTCCCAAGAAAATGAGTGCGGCAGTTGCAAATACGGGTGTTAGTGCAGCAGAACCTGGAAACGGAGTGTATGAGTCGAAAGAAATCGCAGACCATACAATCGCAACTAAAGCAAGTGCCGAAACCAGAGCGGATATCGATCTGGTTGCAAATCGGGTGTTTGGCACAAGTGCAATTAGTGAGCCCGCGAGAAACTCCCACATTCGCCATGGTGTGCCAAAAAATGCAAAAAGTTCGGGCTTAGGCAAAATTTGTTCACCGATAGAAAGTAGATACGAGATGACAAAAGAAGTGAATGAAATAATGACCAAAATCGCAACTGATAAACGCGAACCGATGCGTATCTTCAGTTTGTTAAGAGCAAACAAAAGTACGGGAAAGAAAATATAAAATTGCTCTTCAACTGCAAGACTCCAAAGATGTCGCAACGGGTTTTCTACGAGCGCCCAGTAACTGTCTTGCAGATAAAAGTAGAAATTTGCAGCGAAAAAGCTTGAAGCACGAGCAGTTTGCGCAACTTGTTGTTGTTCACCAAAAGGAGAAAGCGCAAAAATTGACAGCATTAGGGTGCCGATGATTGCAGTCGCAACTGCGGGCAAAATTCGCTTGATGCGTCGTTCGTAAAAACTTTTCAGGCTGATCGTGCCAGTTGCGCTTGTTTCGCGTAGCAACAACTGGGTGATAACGAAGCCTGAAATAACAAAGAAGATGTCTACGCCGATGTAACCGCCCGGCAAAGCAACCCGGTGTGATAGATGACTACCAGCAGAACTGCGATTCCGCGCAGGCCTTGAATATCACTGCGGAAGTAATCGGCTTGAGTTGGTTTGGTTTGCATTAGGAGAT
>RFMT01000340.1 GCA_009927565.1 Acidimicrobiia bacterium | reverse complement strand
TTAGTTGGTGTGGGTGGAGATGACTGTGGCGTCGGGAAGTTGCGAGGCGAAGTTGGCGAAGTTGCCGTCGAGCCACCAAGTTGAACCGCTACCTGCAAGTGTCGGCACAACGCCGCACGCTTGTGCGATTTTTTCTTTCCAAATTGCAAGCCGTGGTTCAACTTTGATTGCAGCAGGCTCGAGATCGTTGACACCCGCGTGTTTTAGCGGCGTTTTGCAATAACTAGTGAGTTCATCGAAAGCGCGATAGACCGCGGGTGTTGAAACTCGAAATGGTGGCACGACGAGCGTGATTTCTCGAGCAACTTTTTTGAGCGGATTAACATTTTCGCCGATACCCGACACTCGCGCTCTGCCACCGACCATGCAAAACGCAATATCCGCACCAAGTTTTGCTGCACTTGCAAGATCGGTGAACCCGGCCCAACGCAAAATTGCCGCTGCGTCGGCGGACCCGCCGCCAAGACCGCCACCGGACGGAATATTTTTGGTGATTGCTACATGGGCTTGACGATTGGCGAGTCGAAGTGCGCGCACGACGAGATTGTCATTTGAGTTTTCGAGATCGTCGGCAAACTTGCCGGTGATTGCGAGACCCGTTCGCGAGGTGTCAATAGTCAGTTCATCGGCGAGTTCGAGAGTCACCATTTCGGCATCGATCAAATGAAAGCCATCTGGCCGAATGCCAGTGACGCGAAGTGAAAGTGTGAGTTTTGCAGGTGCGATGAGTGAAACGAGTTGGTGGCTCATGATTAGTGGCTCGGGGTGCTGTGATTGGCGGTCGAAAGGCGACTGTCGATTGCGCGGCGCAAACGACCCCATGCAGACAAGTCAAGTTGCTCGGCGCGTGACTCTGGGTTGACATCTGCTTTTGCAAAATCGTCGGGAGTTGCAATCGAGTCGAGAGCACGACGCAACATTTTGCGGCGTTTGGCAAAGCCAGAACGCACCAGCGAAAAAAGTTCTTTGGCGACCACATCTTCAACGCCCGGTCTGTCGCGACGACGAATTTCAACAAGCGCTGAATCGACACGTGGTTGCGGAAAGAAAACTGATGGCGGCACTTGTCCGACAATTTTAGAACTTGCCCAATAGTCGACCTTCACGCTGACTGCACCGTAGGCCTCGGTGCCGGCACGAGCCACGAGGCGATCGGCGACTTCACTCTGCACCATCACCAACATGTGTTTAACTGCGGCGATGCCATCAAGCAGGTCGGCGACGATGATCGTCGCCACGTTGTAAGGCAGGTTGGCAACGACATGCCAACAATTTGACTTGGCAAGCAAAGGTTGCCAGTCAAGTTGCATTGCGTCGGCGTGAAGTACCTCAACATTTTCAAGACCCTTTGTGTTCGTACGCAGCACTTCAACCAAACCATTGTCGATCTCAACGGCAACCACACTTGCACCCGTCTCAGCGAGCGCCAAAGTAAGAGAGCCGAGTCCCGCACCTATCTCAAGCACGTAGTCGCCCGCGCCGACATCGGCGAGGCGCGCGATTTTGTGCACAGTATTGGCGTCGACAACGAAGTTTTGTCCGAAGGCGCGGCGCGGCGCAAGACCGTGCTTGTCGAGCATCGCGACAATTTCAGTGCGAGAAAAAGTCACGAGAAATTAGTTACCAAGAAACAGCTACGGGTATCGGCGCGTCGACAAGATTTGCCAGAGACTCAAAAACCTTTGTGTGTAAAATCATCGTCGCACCCGATGGCAGAGACGTTCGGAAAACATTTGTGCATGTTGTCGTTCGTCCGTTATTGAGATTCTGCACAGAAACCTTGATACCAAGCGGCGCTTGGGGAAAGTAGCAAACAATTTCTGGGGCGTTATCAAAATTGCTGAACGAAGCAATTGCTTCGATGCCGGTCAAACTGCTAGCCGGATAAGCGATTTGCGCCGATCCGTCTTGCACAATCGGTGATGGTCCGCCGAGGATTATTGGCTCAAGTGACCCGTCTTCGGAGGGTTCACTCAGAACCGAGTCAACTTGGGTGGTTGTCGATATGGCAACCTCGGCATTTTGAGTTTCATCGCCGTTATTAAACATAAACAGTGGCAAAACAAGAACCGTAAGAATCGCCGCTACGGCGATTCGTCGTCGTTCAAAAGTTGAAAGTAACAATATGTTCAGGTTACGCAGCGATACCAGGGAATGCAATCGTTGCATTTTGTGTCGTTTGTCGTGCGATCTCTTCTAACGAAACATTTCGCACTTCGGCGAGACATGCGCCTACTTCAACCAAGAAGGCCGGCTGATTCGATTTGCCGCGGTGTGGCACGGGTGCAAGAAAAGGGCTATCAGTTTCTACGAGCATTTTGTCGGCGCTACAAACTTCTGCCGCGTCACGAATTTCTTGAGCCTTCTTAAACGTGACGATGCCAGAAAACGAAAGATATGCACCGATGTCGAGACACTTTTTTGCTTCAACTGGTGAACCGGTGAAACAGTGAAAAATAGTTCGGTCGGGCACACCACACGAGTTGAGAATTTCAAAGGTTTCATCCCATGCTTCGCGAGTATGTATGACCAACGGCAATTTGTGTTTATGGGCGAGTGCAATCTGTGCCGCAAAGATGTCGCGTTGAACTGCGCGATCAGAGTGGTTGTAGTAGTAATCGAGCCCACATTCGCCGATTGCTACGACACGATCGTGAGTTATTAACTCGTGCAATCCGTCAAGGCCGTTTTTTGCATCGTGCGGATGTAGACCAACCGTGGCCCAAACATCTTTGTTTGCACTTGCGAGTTCAATGGCCGCTTTTGATGTCTTTAAGTCGGTGCCGATTGTAATCATGCGTTTAACACCCGCTTCGCGCGCGGCGATCAACGCGACATCGGCGCCACCCGGAATGTCTTCGTAAGTCACATGACAGTGAGTGTCGACCCATTCGGGTTTTGCCGTCTGCATCGCGCTCACATCTAAATTTTTTTACGCGGAAACAGCGGATCGCCCTTCGTCACGGTCGTGCCGCCGGGGTACCGACCCCATTGAGTATCGATGCCGATGCGTTGGTCGGCAACATCGCCGACCATGCCGAGACGTTGCCAAACATCTTGACAAGTCTTCGGCATCGCAGGGCTCGCCAAAATAGTGACGATTCGCAAAGCCTCGAGTGCGTCGCCCATCACGATGTCGAGTTCTTTGCCCGGCTCCATCTTCCATGGTTCGTTTGTTTCGAGAAATGCGTTTGTCGCACGGATCAACGACCACGTGGCATCAAGCGCTCGACTCGGTTGCACATTTTGCCACTCGTGAGTTGTTTCGCTGACGCTGTGCGCAGCGATTGTCGCTAGCGGGCTCGCCTCAGAAGGCACTGGGCCAATGCCGCCGCATTTTTTTTCGACGACAGTTGCCACGCGCGCGGCGAGGTTGCCGAAGTTGTTTGCGAGATCTGAGTTGTAGCGCGAGAGTAATCCTTCGTATGAAAAATCACCGTCGTTGCCGTAATTTGTGTCAGACAAAACGTAATAGCGAAAGCCGTCGACGCCGATTTCGTCGATCAAGTCGAGTGGGTTGACGACATTGCCTGTTGTCTTTGACATTTTTTCGCCGCCGACCAACAACCAACCACCAACAGCCCAACCCTTTGGCGGTTCTAGACCAGCCGACATCAACATCGCCGGCCAATAAACGCAGTGAAAGCGAATGATGTCTTTGCCGATGAAGTGATAGTCAACTGGCCAATGTGCAGCGAATCGTTTTTCGTCGGTGCCATAACCATGAGCGGTGATGTAGTTGGCGAGTGCATCGAACCATACATACGCGACATGCGATTTGTCCCACGGCAATTCGATGCCCCAAGTCAGAGTTTTTCGACTGACGGAGAAATCTCGCAAACCTTGCTTGATGAAACCCGTTACTTCGTTGACGCGATGGTCGGGTTTGATCGCATCAGGGTGATCGGCGTACCACTTGAGAAGTTTTTCTTCGTAGCGAGAGAGCCGGAAGAAATAGTTTTCTTCTTCAACGTATTCGGCTTTCGTGTTGTGGATTTTGCACTTGTCGTTGTCGAGTTCTTCGGGGGTGTAGTAGGCCTCACATGCCACGCAGTAGTGACCCCGATAAATGTCGACCTCGATGTCTCCAGCGTCGTAGCAAGCCTGCAGAAGTTTTTGTACACCAAT
>RFMT01000371.1 GCA_009927565.1 Acidimicrobiia bacterium | reverse complement strand
CTGCCCTGCGTGACGCTTTTTCAAATGCATTTCTTGAACGACAGGCGTTTGAAGAGCACTTTCAGTCAGATGTCTTGCTCGGCGACCTCGTCTGGGAGACAAGTTACGGTCTACCTGGTGAAGGACGACCGCCCCGTGTGGTTGCTCACGTTACTTTGACTTGGCCAAGTTGGAGTCAAGCCATATATCGCGCGTGGTATACCGACGAAATTTTTCACGAAGCACCTGAAATAGAAATGGAGATAGTTTTTCGAGTTCAGCGATTGACGACCCAACCAGACTCATCAATGGTCGAAAATATCGTGCCGATAAAGAGCCCACAAGTCGGCAAAGAAAAACTTTCACGAGAAGGCATCACGGTTGAAATTAACCAACCGACACAATCTGGCAAGCAGGCACTTGCTAAAACTGAATATGCAATTGAAGTCACATACCAAGGCAGCTATCAACTCGCCGAAGAGACTTTGCAAGATGGCACCAGCAAATTGTTAGACGAAAACTTTGGCGCTCTCGGTAGTTGGATTGCCACGACACTCGTGCAACTCGGCGACCTCAAACTGGTTTTTTATTCAGCCGACGATATCTAAGCGACAACAACTAATTTCTGCAGAACCTCTAAGACACAATAAACACAATCGGCCAAAAAAACTTGCTCTTCTTCCATCGAGCCGAAGTCTCCCCGATAGTTTTCAACTTCGTTTGCCGGCACCAAAGCGTTTGAAACTGTACTCGAATCAATTTTTGCAAAGTCAAAATTATTTTCGCTGATGACTGATTCAAGGAGTGGTAAAGAAAGAACCGAAGTCGCGAACCCCTGTAGCCCGGCTGATATCAGTTTTGCATGCTGGCAACATGAATAAGACAAAACGCAGAGAATATTGCTTTTTTCGTCAACTGCCTTGAACTCGTCGTAATACGAACACTCGCCAAAAAATGTCATACAAAATGGTGACCACCCGTCAGTTTTGCCGACTACCTTGACGACTACATCTTTGAACTGTTGTTGCGTAAGAGCCAAAGTTGTAATACCTATATAAATCAAATGGGCCAATGCCGCCGCGTAGCTCGGGTCTTCTTCGCAAACGACAATTGTCTTAATCATGAACTTTTAACGCAACTCTAAATCATGCCTGTTGTAGACACGCAAGGGAAGCTCTCACTCAAAATGATATACCACAATAGGTATTAAATTGAGCGTTATAGCTAACTAATGAAGACCCTTTGGTACAACAGTATTTAAAGGCACAAGTGGCCTTGGCCCCATATGAGTGATTACCTCTGAGGCAACGATTGAACCTATTTTGCCGCACTGTTCAATCGACTTTCCGCGCACAAACCCATAGATAAAGCCGGCCGCATACATGTCACCAGCGCCGGTTGCATCAACCACACTTTCGACAGGTTCAGCATCAATAATCACGACTTCGTCGCCATCGATAACGACCGAACCGTGTTCGTTGCGCGTCACCGCAGCAAACTCGCAATTATCTCGCAGCTGGTGTAAACCATCATTGATCGAATCAACCTGATAGAGCGCCTTGAGTTCGTCTTCATTTGAAAACAAAATATCGATATCATTTTTAACAAGCGATATAAAGTCGGCGCGATGTCGATCTACACAAAACGAATCTGAAAGCGTAAGCGCAACTTTTCGACCAGCCGCATGTGCATATTCTGCTGCCGTGCGAAACGCTTCTTTGGCGGCATCTTTGTCGAACAAATATCCCTCGAGAAACACAACCGCCGCACTTTGCACCGCCGATTTAGAAATATCGGCGGCGTCAAGCAACGAGGCTGCACCGAGAAACGTGTTCATCGTGCGATTGCCATCTGGCGTGACAACAATCAAACACCGACCAGTGTCTTCACTTTCACAAGTAGCGCCAGGAAAAAACTTGACGCCTACCGTGCTTAAGTCATGCGTGAATGACTCGCCCAATCGATCAGCCGAAATTTTGCCGATGAAACCCGCCCTGCCACCAAGGCTCGCTAATCCGTAAGCCGTATTTGCTGCCGAACCGCCGCTCATCTCTGTGCGCGAATGAACTAGTGAGTGCAGATGCTTCGAGCGCTTAATATCGACCAGGTTCATCGAACCTTTGACGATGTTTTCACGAACTAGAAACCCCTCATCAACGGTTGCTAAAACGTCAACTAGCGCGTTGCCAATCGTCAACGCATCAAGGCTTATGCCTTCGCCATTCGTGAGATTTACAGGGGGCACGCGAAAATTAACTCGTGCGCGAAACGGCAGTGAGTTCGCCCTTCGACAGGCGTTGCTGCAATTCGCGTTTTAAGAATTTGCCGGCAGCATTGCGCGGCAAAGGCTCGTGCATCACGATCACGTGAGCAGGCACTTTGAATGCGGCAATCTTGCCCTCAAGAAACTTCCATAAATCTTGCGGATCAAGTTTTGCACCAGCTTTTGGCAAAATCGCAACACCAACTTCTTCACCTAGGCGCTCGTGAGGCACGCCAAAAACTGCAGCCTCATATACCGCTGGGTGGTCGTAAATTGCGCTTTCAACTTCGGCACCATAAATGTTTTCACCGGCCCGAAGAATCATGTCTTTCACCCGGTCTTCGACATAAACGAAACCATCCGCATCAAGTCGACCAACGTCTCCAGAGCGAAGCCAGCCGTCAACAATCGTCTCGGCAGTTGCATCTGGCCGGTTCCAATATCCACGAATCAACATCGGGCCGAAGAACCAGATCTCGCCCGCTTGACCAGTAGGCACAGGTTTGAGGTTTTCGTCGCGCACTTCAACTCGCATTGGCAGCACTGCTCGACCTGTGCTGGTCGGGTGCGACAGATAATCAGAGCCGGTAATACCGGGGCCAAAGGCATTTGTTTCTGTCATGCCGTAACCGAGTTGTGGACTGCCGTTCTTGACTTTGTCATTGACTTTGCCGACTAGCGAAGTTGGCGATGGGGCTCCGCCGCCGCCAACTGCACGCAGACTGCTCGTGTCATATTTGTCGAATACTGGCGAATTCACGAGATCCCAACTTTGTGTCGGCACGCCGACAAAATTTGTGATCTGCTCACGCTCGATCATTTCGAGAGCCTTTTCGGCATCCCATTTGTACATGATCGCAAGTTTCAAGCCAGCGATGAAACAGCTCATCATCACTGGCACACAACCAGTGACGTGAAACAGTGGCACGATCAAAATGAAAGAAGTTGGCACCTCTGGGCCTGTCACTTCTTTCAACTTTGTGCCAGACAATGTCAGCACTGCATTGCGTGAAGAAAATGCCATCAACGCAGAAATAATCGCGCGGTGAGTCGAGACGGCACCTTTGGGTCGACCAGTTGTGCCCGACGTGTAAAGAATCGTTGCATCGTCATCTGACGAAATATCTACCGTCGGACACTTCAGACCCGCTTTCAAGTGTGGCGCCAAGGCGTCTTGCCATTTGTCGACACCAGCCGGAAGCGGTTTTTCGGCGCGCACAACCAAAACTTTGACGCCGAGTTTCTTGCAACTTGCCGAAGCGATATCAAAGCGTTGTTGATCGCAAATCAAAACTGTTGCGCCAGAGTCTTGCAACGCGAAGTCCATTTCGTCTTCAACCCACCACGAGTTCATTGACACA